>CAZLRY010000120.1:0-580 GCA_964561675.1 uncultured Chitinophaga sp. | reverse complement strand
AAAATAAAAGGAGCAGCAATCCCAAGAATACAATCCCGCAGATGGCGCAGATGGACCCGAAGATAGACGCAGATTTCTTTTTAACGGCTTTGGCTTAAAAGCAACAGGCATTTGAATGCTTAAAAGACTTTTCTGTTTGTTATGCAGAATCTGCGAAAATCTGCGCTTAAAATCAGCGTTAATCTGCGGGGAAAATAAAAAGGAGCGTCCTGAATGAACGCTCCTGTATCTAAGAAATTTTCTGCTTTAGGATTCCTTCTAGCCTCTAGCTTCTCGCTTATTGCACTACGATCTTACTTGAATACACTTCCTGCTTCCCGCCATCCGTCACTTTAATCAGATAGATTCCTCTCGCAGCTGCCGGATCGAGTTTCACCACCTGCGCATGATTGTCGCCACTGATACTGATGTTCTGCAGCACTATACTGCGGCCCATCACATCCGTTACCTGGAGGGAATAGTTGCCGGCTTTGAGCTGACTGAACTGCATCACAAACTGGTTATTGGATACAGGGTTGGGGTAGAGACTGATCTTGCCATCACCGCTGTTAGGGGCGGGGTTGCGGCTGACAAAATCAAC
>CAZLRY010000119.1:7847-8964 GCA_964561675.1 uncultured Chitinophaga sp. | reverse complement strand
TATACAGCAAAAGACCTTGCCCGTGAATACGGCGATAAAGGAACGGTGAGTAAAGTGCTGAACTATAAACAGGCTTTATCCCTGACCATGATCCGGAAATTCAGTAAACTGCTCCGTATTCCGGCGGATGCTCTCACGAAAGAATATAAATTGCACCATTAATCATTCCGCCGATTCCACGCGCTTGACCACCACCCGCATATTGGTAAGGTGGGTGATCTTAACCAGCAGGTTGTCCCCTGCCTTAACTCCTGGATCGGTTCCTTTTTCGACCGGTAACTTGGCCTGCATGCCTCCCTCAAATAAATCCAGGAAAATGCCATGCGGCGATATCCGGGTGACCACGGCCTCCGCATCAATTTCATTTTTGAAATGCTGCAGGGCTTTTTTATAGGCGGGGGAGAAATTATGTGAAAAAAGTTCAGCCACGATGGCATTTGGTTTTTCCAGGTTCAGTAAACGGAAACTGATCGCCAGGTTCTCCGCAGTTTCTACTGGCGGCTTCTCCCAGGGCGATAACTGGATCGGAAAAAAGATATAACTGTCGATCTCCTTGACAAAATAGTCCTCATCTACTTTCTTCAGATAACCCGAAAACCGGTTCTCAATCGCCGCCCGCTGGATCAGCAGGTCGAGCTTGGTATTATGGAGAAACTTAATATTATAGGCCGTCATCTTGTCGCCCCGGTCTGACAGTCTTAATTGGAAACTCACCGTATCCCCAATCCGGAAATGCTGGGTCTTCCTGCCTGTCTCTTCCAGACCGGTCTTGCAGTTTACCGACTTCTTCTTTGCCCCCACTTCGTATTCAATCGTGGCAAAATGCTTTTCGTAATTGACAAATGAAATGATGCCCTTTAATACCTTTTCTTCCATAATATTGCTTTCCGTACCGCAAAGGTACGTGAAGCCAATGAACCACTCTAAACCCTCAACTCGAAACTCAACCCTCGAAACTCTTCTATATGTCAGATCGTAATCTCGGCCGCTCTGTATTCGGCGACCCGTCCAATGCCGGCAACCTCCTCTCCGATGAAGAAGCACAAGCATTATTACTGGAATGGGTGCCCAATGAAAAACTGCGCCTGCACATGAAACAGGTGGCGGCCAATATGAA
>CAZLRY010000119.1:0-7747 GCA_964561675.1 uncultured Chitinophaga sp. | reverse complement strand
GGGTGCCCAATGAAAAACTGCGCCTGCACATGAAACAGGTGGCGGCCAATATGAAGGCCTGGGCCCTTGAAAAAGAAGGAGCGGATGAACTCACCGCCCGGAAATGGGAACAAGCCGGCCTCCTCCACGATGCCGACTGGGAGAAATACCCGGATGCCCATTGCCGGATCATCATTGAAGAACTGGAAAAACGGCAGGTGGATCCCGAAGTGATCCATTGTATCGCTTCCCACGGTCCTTCCGTTTTCGGCGTTACCCCGGTGAGCAAGATGGACAAAATGATCTATGCCATCGACGAACTCTCCGGCTTCATCCATGCCTGTGCACTCATCCGTCCTACCTTGTATGAAGGACTGGAGGTAAAAAGTGTGTTGAAACGATTAAAGACGGCCGCTTTTGCCGCCCAGGTGAGCCGGGAAGATATTACTGAAGCTGTGGGAATGATCGACTGTACGCTGGAGGAGCTGATACAGTTTGTGATTGATCATCAGAAGGGAGTGTGAGGGAATGAGTAATGAGTAATCAGTAATGAGTAGCTAAACAGACAGTACTCATTATTGAACTCTCCGGAATTGGAGGGTTCTCTATTAAATGCAATTTTTAATCGTTGTTGAAAAAACAGTGGAGTAAAAGTGTTTTAAATTTCCCCAGGTGATGCTGATTTCTTCTTAAAATATTCAACAAGATTACCGAGAAAGATACCAATCAGTAAAAAAAGGAGCATCAGTATGGTAGTAGGAACTATCATATAAAAAAATAAAGCAACTGCTATTAAGGCAGGCACTCCAAAACCTACGTTCAGTACGCCGGAAAAACGCTTTTCCAGTGCAGCATATTTTTTCCTCGTCTTTTCCGGCTCCGTAAGCGCCTGCTTATTTTCAAACACTCCGCTGATACCGACCGCAATGACAAAAACGAGGCCTGCTCCCAGTAAGATATAGATCATGGGCTGGCGTAAAGTATCTGCTAAATTATACTTATTGATTAGGTATTTGAGCAGGCTGAAAAACGCAAGCACAACTACCTGCAAAGGCGTTATGCGGAATACGGCTTTTAAAAAAGGTTTCATTTCCCAGTTATAAGTAACGCTCATTAATAATATTCATATGATGCAGAATATGCCCCATCATGATGAGCCCCAAAGCCCTGGCACTGAAAGGGTGGGTCACGCCATTCCCCAGGAACTTACTTTGCGTTTCCGTAACGTTCTCAAACAGCAGGCGCGAATTACTTCTGACCACCCCGAATTCATGGATCAGGCTTTCCATCGTACGGGTGCTCACATCAATATTGGATGCGTATAAATTATCATCCATGCTATGCAGCGGGGTGATATGGTCACCACGCAAACAAACCAGGGTCCTGTAAGCAAATACCCGCTCGGTATCGATGATATGCATCAAGACTTCCTTGACTGTCCATTTACCCTCTGCATACCTGTAATCGTGCTTATCGGTGGGGATAGTATTGAAATAACTCCCGGTCTGCTCCGTGTTCCGGTCAAATACTGCAAAGAATTCACCGGTCTCCACCAGGTCAATATAATGCTGAAAATAAGGGTTGTATTCGTGTATATCCGGTCTGTTCATGATTTAAATATTGAGTATATTATGTAAACAATAACTTATAGTAGTGCCTGCTATCCGAAATATAAATACCACATTCCAATTTGTGGAATGTTCCAAGACAAAATCTATACTAAAGTGTTCTTATTCGCTGATATTATTGTATGAAAGTCAATCTGGTTGGCTGAATTTGTATATTCCACTTTAAATACAGTAAGTACACCAAAATCGCTTTCAATAAGGTTCTTTTTCAACTCGTCCAACTGGTAATAATAAAAGTAACTCCGGTCACCACTTTTGCTAACCTGAAAACCAGATTTATTGGGGTCACCTTCTACAAAACTTATATAAATCAATCCGCCTTCATTCAGTAAAGAATAACAGTCTGCAATAAATTTCCGGCTGTCCGCCTGCGACAAATACGGTAAACAAAAACCACACACTATTCCATCATATTTATCTTTTAATTTGTCAATCTGCCGGCAGTCCATAACGGCAAAACGTGCAGATGGGTTATTTTTTTTCGCCAGTTCGATCATATTCGGTGCAATATCGATTCCGAAAATGTCAAAGTCTGGTCTTTTAGAGAGCAGGTACTTTGTAATATTACCAGGCCCGCAACCAATTTCCAGTATTCGCCCGTTTGGCTTTTTGATCGAATTACAAATATGATCGTACGTGTCGTTATACAAGTCCAGATCCATGAACCTTTCCTCGTAGCGTGTCGCCAGTTTATTCCATGTTTCGGATGTTTCCTTATAGTGGTCCATATTGTAGCGATCAGGCAGCTCTTTTACCAGTAATTTTTTATTTCCCTTGGCTTATAGCCGGCAGAATATATTTATCCAATATAGCGAAAGTTGTGGTCAGCGGTATGTAATTCCCACCTGTAAAAACAACCACTGAATTCATTTCAGGGATAATGATAAGTTCCTGTCCTCCCCAGCCAACCGCATGATACATGTTAATTTCTTTCCCGGCCTTGTTGTATGACTTTAACCACCAGGAATAAGCATACCCATGACCGCCCGAAAAGTGTCCGGGTATAAAAATATTTGTATTTTTTGAATAACGGGTAGTGCTTGTTGCAATCCACTGTTCCGATATAACCTGACGGCCGTTAAAAATTCCTTTGTTTAAGCACAATAAACCAATTTTCGCCAAATCCCGTGGGGTAATTTCCAATCCACCACCAGCTTCAATAACCCCGTTTATATACCGAAGACTCCAGTCAGTAGAATCAATGCCTAATGGCTTGAACAAGTATTCGTTGGCAAACTTTTCAAGATCCATTTGAGTTGCATTCCTGATAATTTCACTCAATAAGATTGTATTACCGCCCGAATAATTGAACGTAGTACCGGGTTCTTTGATCAATGGTTTTTCTAAAATAAATGTAAGCGGATCTTTCTCCTGGAACCAAATACCCACAATATCATTTTTCTCACTGCTTAAGGCTGTTTTCCATTCTTCCCATTCCAGACCGGAAGTCATGGTTAAAAGGTGCTCAATAGTTATTTTCTCTTTTCCCTCCTTTTTAAAAGACTGGTGACCCGGCAAAAAGTCAAAAACTGACTGATTCACACTTTTTATAAACCCTTTATCAATCGCGATTCCTATACAAAGTGAAACAATACTTTTACTGACCGATTTAACACCATGCAGCATTGATTTATCCCAACTTATTTTTTCACCATGGTGATTTGGACCATCCCATTTGTACTGATGTCCCGGAAAGTACTTTTCAAAAGCCATTTTATTATCCTTGAAAAGGAGTATAGCATGTACTTCCCCATACTTTCCCAGGCCTATTTCGTCTGCAGCTTTCTTCAATAAGACGGTATCAATATTCCCGTCTAGTAGGGTATCCACCTCAAACCCGCTCTCTGGTAAATGAACTGGCTGATCAATATACGATGGAGCAAAATAGCTTCGACTATAACCAGCAACCGATAAAGAGAGTGCAAGTAAAATTGAAATAATGTAATCCGATCGGCAGCCGGTCATAATATTCATTCGCAAAACATTTTGTAAAATAAAGTTCAACACTAAATCCTCGTAACGTGTCAATAGTCCGTTAGTCATTCTGCTGAACTGTCACTACGTAAAGATATGAAGATGAATTTATTGTTTCCGAGCAGCCATTTTGGTTAATTGAATGAACCTGAATGACAATATATGAGAAAAACAGAACATCTTATATTATAGCCCATTTGTCCGTTACTGATTTCCCCGGAAAAAAGCAACCGGTTTTTGGGTTCAATGCAAAATCATTGTAAAGCAGTAAAATGATACATTCCTATGTTGGTGTCAGCTATAGCAGTCTATTCCATCGTTGTGGTCATTTCAACAACTGCATGTCCATCATATTTCCATATTCCCGTTGAGCCACCAAACCAAATATTATCTGTTGAATCACCAAGGATGAATAATACATCTGAAAATGTCTTATCGTTGAAATTAAATGCAGCAAATCGCTGTCCGTCAAAGACACACAAATTTCCAAGGTCAGCACCTAGCCAGAGGACACCCCTTTTATCCTCATAAATGGCACGTATACGCGTATTGCAAATACCTTCCGCCAACGAAAATGTTTTAAATGAATGTCCATTATAAACGGTCAGACCGCTATTTCTATTCCCATTGAAGCCTATCCATATTTTTCCGGATTTGTCACAGTAGATAGTCCGAACCTGGCTATCACTTAATCCGTCTTTTTTCAAATATTGCTTAAATTCTTTCCCATCAAATTGATTAACTCCACCGTGCGTCATTGACGCAAACCACATGTTTCCCTCGTTATCCTTTCTGATAAAAGGAATCCAATTGTGGTATAAACTATCTTCTTGTTTCTGTCCGATTTGACTTAAATAGGATCTGAATCTACTCCCATCATAATGATAAGCGCCTCCCCCGGCAGTCCCGATCCATAAGTTGCCGCTATCATCCGTTGCTAAAGAATGAACGGCATTGGGATTAATAATGGGGTACATTTTATCCAGCCAGATACTTGTAGTGTCTTGAAATGGCAGTGGTATGTGCTCAAATGTTTGCCTGTTATATTTGACCAACCCCTTTTGAGTTCCGAACCACAGATTATTGTCCGGGTCCGATACTATTGAAAAAACCTGATTACTGCTCAACCCATCCTTTTCCGTATACTGCCGATATGATTTCCCGTCAAAATGGTAAATGCCATTACCATTACTCGTGAACCAAAGAGTTCCGTCTGTGTCGATATGAGCATTTGAAAACCCGCCTTTGGGAAGTTGAATTTTGTCAGCTTCTGTAACAGGCTCCACCGTTCTTGATAGTTTCTCCTGGCTGAACTGTCCGTTACAAGATAATACGGTTGACACAAAAAATAATAAACAGGTTTCCTTAAGCATGAATATCATTTTTAAATTTAGCATGATGTACAAAGGCAACTTGATGTGAAGATTTTTGATTAGTACTTTATCTTTCGGTTACCGCTATACCGGTATGCATGCGAAATTTCATTATATCCGTAACGTGCATTTGCTCTATTCTATAGACTCGAGCATTTTTTGTACAGCTGAATTCAGCATTTTACCTGAAAGCATCTGTCGGTGATAGCATTTATTGCATACTTCAATTGGTACACGCTTGCTTTTTAGAAATTCAATTTCCGGGTTTGTTAACCGTCCGACAGTACCATCTCTGTTAGCAAATTGGTATACAACAAACCTGGACAAATCCTTTTTACTCAACGATTTTATAAATCTTTCTTTTACGATTGATGCAAGTAAACAGGAGACGGGCCTGGTATAGGTGAAATCCATTTCCCGGTATATTCTTTCCTCCTTATTGTATGTAATATCATAAGCTTTCTGATTCACCATAACGTCTTTCCAGATTTCCGGCTCCATATCTAACCGGCCAGCAGCCATACTGATGGCATCTGCCTCAATACCATATTGTTCAATATATTTTTGCATGAGCCAGGCCCCATAGGAAACACCCCAAACAAGTACCTTTTTATGTTGACCTTTGAAATATTGTATGGTCCGGTGAAGCATTTCTACAGAAATAAGGTTTTCATACTCAGCATCTTCCAGTCGCAGCATATTTTCCGGTGGCAGAATGGATGAATTAATGATTTGAGCCTGCTTTACATAAACGATATGCAATTCATCTTTCCATTTATCATCAGGAAGCTGATTGGCCGTGAATTGAGCTTGATCAAATGGGCCACCCTGGACGATTAACAAAACGATATCGGCGCTTCTGTTTCCGGTTTCAGTATAATACTCTTTGATACTATCGGGTAATACTGTTCGCTGATAATTTCCATATTCTATAATGTTAGTTACAGGAGCATTGTTCGTTTTCCTTCCTGAAATTTTATAGTTTATACCCGACACAACAGCTGTCCCTGCCATATTTCCGCTGGTTACGTTTAATGCAAATGAATGCTTATTCCGTAAATGGCTTGAAAATTTTAAACCCCCTGTTTCAGTATCAAATGTAATACTGTCAAGAGTCGCACTAGTCCCATAAACACTGATGTTTCCGAAATACCGGTTATACACAGCTGAGTATGTAATATTTAAAAGCATATTTTTCGGCTGCTTTGAATGAACTGTTTGCTCCAGCTCCCAACTGCCGGTCAATAATTCATCCGGCTGGCTTTGCGCGGGAAGTATGCTAATATAAAGCAGCAGCATAACAACAATGACTGATTGCTGATTTTTAGTACCTGCACATTTTAACTTTGTCATATACCCCTTTTATTTTCTTAAAGGCAGAAAAATAATTTAATGGCTATACTTGACTGGGTGTAACAATAAAGTAAAGATATCAGTCGCCAGCTACGGGGAAATTATTTATCGGTAAAGAGTTGTAAAAGGAGGTGTAAAAGGTTGTAAAACCACAAAAAACCCGGATGTATAAATAATTATGCACCTGTGTGTTGTTAGGGTCGTCTAAAGTAGCATACAAGGTATGGAGCTTTGTGAAGTGACCGATCCGTGATTCCTAAAGCGGGCTATCAAAGCTCCTTCCTGAGTTAAAGTTCGTTTTTAAGATCAAATTACTAAGAGGCCGTGCCAGTCCGATATGTCGCTTGGTTTTATTCTGTCGATGACCATATATTCTGATGGCCAATACACAAAACCCAAAGTCAGATGTAACCTTCCTGCTTTCATATTTATTATCATGTCAATATTGCTGTGGGTTCATCAATTATAAAACCTGTTCTGGTTCAGGTAAACAATTTGCCCATCCGCTTATGAGTATCATACAAATGAATCTTACCACCGTATTGAAAAATCCCTGGTTACAAAAGACGTTAAAGCGTTGAAATATTTATCTGCGGTACAAATAAGAATTCTTTTATCGAAATTATCCAAAAATGTAGCCGCATTTGGAAATTGGATGGTTTTTTGTCCCAGACTTGGATGCAGGTTACCATTTACATCCCTGAACTCAAGTGTAATGCTAACATTTTCTATTTTCCATGCGTCAGCAAAAAAATTGGGCTTATAAATAATGCGTAACGACAACCCATATTTCTCCACATCGCTGAGCCGGATATTTTGTATTCCTGTTGCTTTAGTATAATATATTGTTGGAATACTGTTGGGATGATATCCGGATGTATAGGAAGTACTCTTTCCAAGGCCTATTGTAGTATAGGAGTTAGATTTAAGTTCATTGGTGAGGTTGTTTTGGGCAAATATGCCAAAAACTGAATCCGGTACAGCCAATTCAATACTGATATTAGAAAGCGACTCTTTATTATCAGAGCCTGTTTTTAAAGATACCTGAACAACAGCCAGTAAAAAATCGGCATTGGTAACAGGGGGTGGTGTTGTTTTTGTAGGGGTTGATTCCAGCCCCGGGGATCTTAAAATTTTTAGCGGTTTAGATTTGGGTGACTTTGGCGGGGTAAGTTGTGCAAAGGATGTTAATCCATTTAATATAAGCAAGGTAAAGAACAGAAGAAATATTTTATACATACTGGTGCTTTTTATACCTAAATATCACCTGGAATGTATGAATATGATATCCTGTAAAACAGGGATTTTTAATGTCTGGCTCCATTTAAGTATACAGAAAATAAAACAATCTGTATTTTCGGAAATTTCAGCGTACAGCAAAAAACCGAAACCCTATACTGTAAAGGATTTCAGCGTTTGGCACACGTTTTGGGGCTTGGC
>CAZLRY010000118.1:0-9017 GCA_964561675.1 uncultured Chitinophaga sp. | reverse complement strand
TAAGCAGCTAATCTGCGTCATCTGCGCTTAAAATCTGCGAAAATCTGCGGGAAAATGGCTGTTAAGCGGAGGCTAAAGAATTCCTAAAATCAGTTAAGCAGGTATCGTTGGCACAACAACCGCTTATTCTCTGCTCCGGACTCCTTAATTTTACAGTTGCGTATGAATTTTACCTCTACCCGCATTCCTTACAGGCAAACTGGCGCTTTCTCCCGTATCGTGGTTGATTATATCGACCAGGCGGAGGCGTTGAAGCCTTTCTATGCGGATGCGCCATCCCTGCCGGGTATTCAGAAAGCGATTAAAGCAAGACAACAATTTCCGAATCATCGGGAGTTGTTGGTACAGGAACTCAAAAAGCAATATGAAGGCATAGCCGTTCATGCCAAAGTCACCGATCATATTAATGCCCTTTTATCTCCTGATACGTTTACCATTACCACGGCTCATCAGAATAATATTTTTACAGGTCCGCTCTATTTCATCTATAAAATTATTCATGCGATCAAACTGGCTGATACACTAAATACCAGTTTACCGGATTACCGGTTTGTGCCGGTATATTATATTGGTTCAGAAGATGCTGACCTGGATGAACTGAATCATATCCGGTTGAATGGGGAGAAGCTGACCTGGAGTACGAAGCAGAAAGGAGCAGTTGGTCGAATGAAGCTCGATAAACAGGTAACGGCTTTGATCGATCATATGGAAGGTCAGTTAGGTATTCTTCCATTCGGTAAGGAAATCATCAACCTGATCAGGGAGTCCTACCAGGAAGGAAGCACGCTACAGGAGGCCACTTTCCGGTTTGTTCACGCATTGTTCAGCGAATTTGGATTGCTGGTATTGTTGCCGGACAATGCAAACCTGAAGCGGACTATGATTCCGGTCTTTCGTGAAGAACTGTTACAACAACCCGCGGCGGCCATCATCGAAAAGTCAGCAGCTGCATTAAATGAGGCGGACTATAAAGTACAGGCCAGTGCCAGGGAGATCAATTTGTTTTACCTGAAAGATGATATCCGGAACCGGATTGAAAAGAAAGGGGAGCAGTACCAGGTTGTGGATACCAATCTTCGCTTTAGTCAGGAGGAGATGCTGACCGAATTGGACACCCACCCGGATCGGTTTAGTCCCAACGTGATACTACGAGGCCTGTACGAAGAAACTATACTGCCCAATATTGCCTTTATAGGTGGTGGAGGAGAAACAGCTTACTGGCTCCAGTTGAAAGGATTATTCGAGTATTACAAAGTGCCATTCCCGGTGCTGGTCTTGCGGAATTCATTTTTGTTGCTTGAAAAAAAATGGCAGGAGACCATTCTGAAAACGGGATTTACGATAGAGGATTTTTTTCAATCGGGCGAAGTTTTACTGAACCGGTTAGTAAAGAGCGGTAGCCCTGAAAAAGTGGTATTGAATGGTTCGCTGACCGCCATCGAAAAGCTGTATGAATCGCTAAAGTCACAGGCTGGTGCCGTGGACCAGACGCTGGAGCAGCATGTGGAAGCGCTCAAAACAAAAACGATTTTCCGCCTGAAAGAACTGGAAAAGAAAATGCTCCGGGCGGAAAAAAGAAAATACAGTGACCAACAACGGCAGATTGCATCGGTAAGAACGGCCCTGTTTCCTGGTAATGGCTTACAGGAACGCAGTGAGAATATCAGTTATTTTTATGCAAAATGGGGGAGGGACTTCCTGCGAAAATTATATGAAGAATCGCTGACCCTTGAACAGGAATTTGTGATCCTCCAGGAGCATTAATCAAATTTATTTTCCCAGCCCTGTTGTTTGAGTTTCTCCACTTTTTCAATCACTTCATTATTCATGTTGTTTTTGTAAGCAGCGATTTTATCTGCTATTTCCTCATCAAAAGTGCCGAGAATTTCTGCAGCAAGTATCCCCGCGTTTTTGGCGGCATTCAGGGCCACTGTGCCCACTGGTACTCCATTGGGCATCTGCAGGATAGATAAAACGGAATCCCATCCATCAATGGAATTGGAGGATTTGATGGGAACGCCGATTACGGGTAATGTAGTTACTGCGGCAACCATACCTGGCAGGTGTGCCGCACCACCGGCTCCGGCGATAATCACTTTTAAACCACGTTCACGGGCTTTCTCTGCATATTCGATCATGCGATGCGGCGTGCGATGGGCCGAGACAACCGTCACTTCATGCGGAATTACAAACTGTTTGAGTATATCAGAAGCCGCCTGCATAACATTCAGGTCACTGTCACTTCCCATAATAATTCCGATTAATGGCTGCATAGCTTTTTTTTTCAAAATTAAGCACAAACTCCCATGTATTGACTACTAACTACTATCTACTAACTCCTATCTATTTAACCAGTTCCCCCTTCAGCCGCATCAGCTCCGTCTCTGCCAGTTTCGCATTGTAGCGGGCGGCAATCAGCCGGTTATAGGCCTGTTGCAAACTCAGCTGTGCTTCTTTTAACTGAATCAGGGTAGTGGAGTTCAGTTTATATACCTGTAAAACGATATTCACATTTTCACGGGCCAGAAGAATGTTTTCCTCTTCCAGGGCCAGCGCTTTTTTCTGTTGTTCATAATCCTTGTAAGCATTGATCACACTCAGGCTCAGCAACGATTGCTGATTATCATAGATCAGCTGCTGGTAATTGATATCCAGTTTGGCCTGTTGGATCTGCCGCTTTACATTATAGCGGTTAAAGATCGGGATACTGGCCGTGAACCCATAATTGAAACCGTTATTGCGGCTGAATAATGGCTGGAAGGGATTCACCACGGCTTTATTATCCGTTTTGGAAAAATTGTAATTGGAACTGAAGCCCACCGTCGGGTATTTATCAGCAATCCTTTCTTTCAGGGTGAGCCGGGCAATATCAATATTCTTTTTGGCCAGCAGTAACAGGGGATTGGTGGATTCAATGCCTGCCTGCACGTCGCCCAGGCTGATGGCCGTATTGATCGGAATGGAATCACTTACCTCATAGAAAGTAGAAGGACTGTCTGCCGCTGCTGCTTTGGCATTCAGCAGTTGGTTCAGGATTTCCTTCTGTTGTTCAATCGCATTCATCTGCTCTAGTTTGAGGGCCTTCTGTGCATTCAGGTCCACTTTGCTTTGCAGCACATCCGGTTTGGCTCCCACGCCGATATCCAGTTTGTACTCGGCCAGTTTCACTCTTTCCTCATTAATGGAAATCTGTTCGTCCACTGCTTTTACCTGTTGTTTCAGCCGCACAATATTGTAATAGGTGTTGATTACATCAGCTACTGTATTCACCACCTGGTTCTTGATACCCAGTTCGCCCAGTTTTACAAATTCGGCTACTTTATCACGGGTAGCAAACATTTTCATGCCATCAAACAAGGTCCAGTTGAGGGAGAGCGCGGCCTGCAGATTGGATGATTTCACCCCGTTTCTTTCACGGGTGGTGCCATCGGAAAATTTCTGCAACTGGTCATTATTGTTAAACGTAATCCCGGTATTCGCATTTAATGTAGGGTATAAAGCGGCATCCCTGTAACTGTTATTTAACTGCGCCACCATCGAATCATTCCGGGATAGCTGAATGGAATAGTTATTTTTCAGCGCAATGGCAATGGCTTCATCAAGGGTAAGCATCCGTTGAGCTCCGGCTGAAATACTGCTGAAAAAAAGTATTGTTATCAAAAAGCGTTTCATAACTATCATTACATATTAAGCCTGTTCCTTTTCCGTGTGAGCGGTTTCGGAAGCCGGATGAATAAATTGTTCCACTTCACTTTTCCGGTGACTGGAAGAAAGGAATGAATAAATAGCCGGTACCACAAACAAGGTGAATACCAGGGAGAACATAATGCCCCCAACTATCACCACACCCAGCGGGATCCGGCTCGTAGCCGCTGCACCTAAGGATAACGCCAACGGCAGGGCTCCCAGTGACATGGCGAGACTGGTCATCAGAATGGGTCTGAAACGCTGTGTGGCCGCATGGATCACCGCTTCTGACTTTTTCATTCCTTTCAACCGGCTTTGGTTGGCGAATTCAACAATCAGGATTCCGTTTTTGGTAACAAGACCGATCAGCATGATCATCCCGATCTGAGAAAAAATGTTCAGGGTGTGACCAAATAGGGATAAAGACAGTACCGCACCTGCAAAAGCCAGTGGTACGGTGGTCAGGATGATAAAGGGATCAACAAAGCTCTCAAACTGGGCGGCCAGTACCAGGTAGATCAAAACGATCGCCAATATCAAGGCAAATAATATATTACTGCTGCTTTCTTTGAAATCACGGGAAGTGCCAGAGAGAGCAGTGGCAAATGTTTCGTCCAATAGTTTTTTGGCGATTTTATCCATTTCCTCAATGCCGTCACCGATGGTAAATCCCGGTTGCAGACCGGCACTGATGGTAGCCGATTTATACCGGTTAAAGTGATAGATGGATGGAGGGGTGTTGGATTCGCTGACCGTAACCAGGTTGTCCAGACTAATGAGTTCATTCCTGTTATTTCGTACAAATAGTGTTTTCAGGTCATTGGGTTCATCCCGGTCGTTCCGCGCTACCTGTCCCATCACCTGGTATTGTTTACCATCTTTGGTAAAATAGCCGAGGCGGCGGTTGCTGTAGGCTAGTTGTAATGTTTGTGATATATCATTTACCGAAACACCCAGCTGAGCGGCTTTCAGCCGGTCAATTTCCACCCGTAGTTCCGGTTTGTTGAATTTCAGATCTATATCAGCATTGGTCAGGACCTTGCTTTGACGAACTTCCTCAAGAAATTTGGGCAGGATCTTCGTGAGTTTATCAAAATTATTATTCTGTAACACAAATGCTACGGGCTGGCCACCCCGGCGTCCCTGTGAGATCGTCTGTTCTTCAATGGCAAAGGCCCGTCCCTCATTATACCGGGGCATGTTTTTATTAACCATTTTCACGATATCCGCCTGGCTACGTACCCGTTCATTGGGTGGTACCAGGGTAACCCGTACAAAACCGGTGTTTGCATTACCGGTGCCTGCAAAACCAGGAGATGTAACACTGAGTACCATATCCTTTTCCGGAACTGAATCCAGCATGAGATTGTTCAGCCGGGTTACATATTTATCCATCGCATCATAGGATGTTCCTTCAGGCGCCGTTAATTGTAACCGGAACTGGCTGCGGTCTTCCATGGGGGCCAGTTCGGATTTCAGGGTACGTCCGACAAAAATTATTGCGGCAACACAAAGCAGGATCAGCACGAATGCCATGCCCCTGACTTTCATAAATCCACGCAGTGCTGACTGATAGCTGTTTTCCATCCAGCGGAAAAAGGGTTCTGTTTTGGTATAGAACCAGGGATGCTTGGTCATGTTTTTCCGCGTCAGCTTTACGTTCAGCACCGGCGTTAAGGTAAGCGAAACGAATGCCGAGATAAGTACTGCACCGGCCACTACAATACCAAATTCACGGAAAAGCCGGCCGGTGAATCCCTGGAGGAAAATGATTGGAAGAAACACGATAGCCAGCGTGATGGAAGTGGCGATAACGGCAAAGTAAATTTCCTTTGAACCTTCCAGGGCAGCCTGGTACTTATTCATGCCCTTTTCGATCCGTTTATAAATATTTTCAGTGACCACGATTCCATCATCCACCACCAGTCCGGTGGCAAGTACAATGGCCAGCAAAGACAGTACATTAATGGTAAAGCCCATCAGGTACATGATAAAGAAGGCACCGATCAGCGAAACCGGAATATCGATCAGGGGACGCAGGGCAATGATCCAGTCACGGAAGAACGCGTAAATGATCATCACCACCAGCAGGAAAGCGATCATCAGGGTTTCCTGCACTTCAAGAATTGATTTTTTGATAAATTTTGTCTGGTCCAGTGCGATATCAATTTTAACATCCGCAGGTACATCTTTTTTGATCTGATCCAAACGCTTATAAAACTCATCCGAAATAGCTACATAATTGGAACCCGGCTGGGGAATTACCGCCAATGCGATCATCGGGGTGCCGTTTCCTTTGAGTACGGTTTCTTCATTTTCCGGGCCAAGTACAGCCTGTGCCACGTCTTTCAGTTTGATGTCGGCACCTCCCACATTTTTAACGATCAGGTTTTCAAACTCATCTTCGGTATTCAGTCGCCCGAAAGTCCGGACAGTGAGTTCTGTGGCATTTCCTGATATTTTCCCGGAAGGTAATTCCACATTTTCCCTGAGCAGGGCGGATTGCACATCACCGGCAGTAACATTGTAGGCAATCAGCCTGGCCGGATCAATCCACACCCTCATTGCGTATCTTTTTTCTCCCCAGATTTGAATTCCGCTCACACCGGGTATGGTCTGTAGCCTTTCCACCAATACATTATTCGCATACTCGGTCATCTCGAGCTGGTTCTTCGTATTGCTTTGCACCGTCATGGAAAGAATGGGGTCGGAGCTGGCATCTGCCTTGGAAACTACGGGTGGTCCGTCAAGGTCGTTTGGGAGCGACCGTTGTGCCTGGGATACTTTGTCCCGCACATCGTTAGCCGCGGCTTCAAGGTCCACACTCAGTTCAAATTCCACATTGATATTACTGGTCCCATTACTGCTCGTGGACGTAATGTTTTTTACACCGGCGATCCCATTGATCGCTTTCTCCAATGGCTCAGTGATCTGTGTTTCGATGATATCGGCATTGGCGCCAGGATAGGAGGTACGTACACTGATATTCGGCGGATCAATAGCCGGATAGTCTCGCACACCGAGAAACTTAAATCCAATCAATCCGAATAACACAATCGCAATATTCATCACGATGGCCAGAACCGGACGTTGTAAACTTAATGCGGATATATTCATAGCAGGATCTTTGTAACGCGTCGATTATTCAGAAAAAAGGGAATAACCGAAGTGCTTACTTTTTATTATTTATGATCTTTCCAACCTGGACCGGAGCATCCGGCCGTATACTCAGCAGACCCGTAACCACTACGGTGTCACCTGTTTTCAAGCCGTCCAGTATCTGAATCCGGGAAGAATCACGGATACCGGTGGTGATATCAGTAAAGGCAGCTATACCGTTTTTAACCAGGACTGCTTTTTTGCCCCTGGCCTGAGGCAATACCGCCTGGGTAGGGATCAATAAGGCATTGGGATCCGGGGCAAATTCCAGTTTCACTTTCGCGAAAGCACCCGGAAGCAGCGTAATGTCTTTGCCAATCACCTGGGCGCGGGCCAGCAGGCTGCGGGTGTTTTCGGTCACATTGGATTCTGTGGCGATGATTTTAGCGCTATGTGTTTTATCAGAACCTTCAAAACTGAAACTAACCAGTTGACCAATTTTGATCTGTGACGTATATTTTTCAGGTACTGAAAAATCAAGTTTGAGAATATCTGTTTGATTAACTACGGCGATCACAGATGCGGGAGTGACATAAGCACCTGTACTGATATTACGCAGTCCGAGTTTTCCGCTGAACGGGGCCCTGACTTCTGTTTTGGCAATACTGGTCTGGATAATGCCGATATCCGCATTCAGGTTATTTACCTGAAGGAGACTGATATCGTAGTCCTGCTGGCTGATACCCTGGATTTTCAGGAGCTGGGATTGCCGTTCTTCTGTTTTCTTTGCCAAAGCCAGCTGGACCTGTAATTTTTTGAGCTGGGCCTGCAGATCACCATCATATAACTTGGCCATCAGGGTACCCTTACTGATAAATTTGCCTTCGGACTGGTTGAGATAAACAATCCGGCCGGATACTTCAGGATGAATTTCGGTTACTTCATTTGCCAGGATATTACCGGGCACTTCTATCGATTCCCCGAATGACTCTGGCTTAACCACATATACATCTACCCGCATAGGGGGTGTTTTTGCCGGTCCAGACCCGGCCCCGGGCGGTTGGATCTTCGGTTTACTATCGCCGCAGGCTGCGGCCGTTATCACTAACAAAGCGATCAGGCTGTACTTCTTGATTCTCATCTTGTTTGGTGCCAGTTGGTAAATTAATCAGGAGGCTAAAGGTAACAGATAATGCTGGCTATTGGACGCGAAAACCACCTGATTCTTGCACAGAATCTGCAGGAATTATAAACGGCCTGACAGGTGGATAAAAGGATCAGGTTTTTGGCAGGAGGGTGCGTTTTACACGGTTTGATTTATGCAGCAAATCCTGTTTTTCCTTGCTAAGGATCGTCACATGACCCATTTTCCGGCCGGGTTTGGTCTGTTTTTTCCCATATAAATGGACAAAGGCGTTATCCATTTTAAGCACTTCCTCTAATCCTTCATAACGCACATCCCCGCTAAATCCTTCCGCCCCGATAATATTGACCATGATAGAGGGCAGAATAGGGTCGGTATTTCCCAGGGGATATCCAAGCATGACCCGCCAGAGCATGTCAAACTGAGAGCTGTAATGGGCTTCAATCGTATGATGGCCACTGTTATGCACGCGGGGAGCCGTCTCATTAACCAGCACATCTCCATTTTTGTCTACAAACATTTCAACGGCAAAGATGCCTGCGGATTTGAAATTCCGGACAACGGTCAGGGCAATGGCTTCCACCCGGTAGAGGGTCTGTGTGCTGAGTTCGGCCGGACAAAGCTGGTAATCGAGCAGGTTGAGGTCCGGGTCAAACAACATTTCCACCGGGGGATAAAGCGCTGTTTCACCTTTTTCATTAATAGCCACCATCTGGGCGATCTCTTTATGAATGGGTACCATTTTTTCCAACACAGCCGGAGCATCAAACCCTTTACTCATATCCTCCCGTGTCCGAATAAGCTGAACCCCCTTTCCGTCGTACCCGCCTTCGCCCACTTTATGAACCGCTGGCAGGAAATCTCCGGCCTTTTCCAGGGCCGCCAGGTTCTCAGTAATCAGGTATTCTGCCGTCGGGATCTGATGCTTTTTATAATAATCTTTCTGAAGAATTTTGTTCTTGATGGTCTTTAAAACGGCTGGGGACGGGTATACTTTCACACTCTCAGATTCAAGTTTTTCCAATGCTTCAACATTCACATTTTCAATCTCTATGGTGATAGCATCTAAATTTTTACCGAAGTTATA
>CAZLRY010000117.1:0-9030 GCA_964561675.1 uncultured Chitinophaga sp. | reverse complement strand
AAACTATTGAGGATTGAAGATACCTAATCATACGATAGCATTTCTTGAAAAATATTTCGATCATATTTTTGTCATTACCCTGGAAAGGGCCACGGACCGGCAGGCGAAAGTGAAGGAACGGCTGGAAGGGTTGCACTACGATTTTTTTTATGGTGTGGATAAGCATGAACTTAACTGGGAGAAAGTAAATCAGGAAGGGATCTATGATGACAAACGAGCCCGGCAACTGAACCGGTATAGTAAAGGGATGATACTCGGTCATATCGCCTGTGCGCTTTCCCACCGTAATTTATATCAGCATATTGTGGAGAAAGGTTATCAGCGCGTACTCATCTTTGAAGATGATGCCGTGCCTTTGTTTGACAAGGATGGCGAATTACAACAAAGTGTGGAGGAATTGCCGGCAAATTGGGAAGTAATTTATTTCGGCTATAATAAAAATGAAACAACCACTCTGACTTTAAAAAGTAAGCAGGCTTTCTACCGGGTCATCAGTCACCTGAAGTTGATTAAATGGTCGCCCCTGATGGTCAGTAACATGTTGCCGAAACCTTATTCTCCCCATCTACAGCAAGCAGGCTTCCATGATCTGACCCATTCTTATGCTGTTACGAGAGAAGCTTGTCTGAAACTGATTCAGGCACAAACACCGGTGGTGTTAAATGCGGATCCGCTGGTATCGCACCTGATTATGAATGGAGAACTGAGTGCTTTTATAACCCGTAAAAAATTCTTTACGCAGGAACAGTTTTTAGATCCGGCCCATCGTTCCTTTATTCATCACTGATCAGATGATCCGGTAATTGCGGAAACTGAAGGGACGTATACCGGTTTTTTTCTCAAACCAGTACAGCAGTCTTTTTTTAAGGGAGAATTTCTTTTGGGTGATATCCAGTTGTACCGCCGGATTGCCCTTGCTCACCCGTTCTTTCATAACGGCAGGGTGCTTGCCCAGGAATTTTTTGAGTGAATCAAAGTCATTAAAGTCGAAAAAGTCTTCTGTTTTCAGGAACTCCTGGAAGCCGGCCTCTTCCCCATGCCAGTATACACCTGTATTCTTGAGCTTCCGCTTCATCAGTTCCGGGCTCTTCACCCAGCCATAATGATAGACCCAGGCAGGAATCTGTTTCACATTCAACCGGGTATTGCCCTTGCGGAAACCCTGGGCATCGCGGAAAGCAGTGATGGTTTTATCGTTCCGGATAATCCGGACTTCTTTACTGTACCATTTACGGCTGTCACCCACATAATCATATGTGCCGTAAAAATGGAGGTAGTTGAATAAGAGCCCTTCCACTTTTTTATTGTCCTTATACATCAGGGCGGCATCGCGGATGGGCGCATGGTATTGTTCCGGGATCACTTCATCGGCCTGGATATAAAATAACCAGTCTGAATCAGACGCACAGGCTGCTTTGGCTTTATCGGTCTCCACCGCCAGTACTTTTCCGCCTTTTTTGAGTTCCGGATCCCAGACCGAATGAATGATTTTTATTTTAGGATTCCCAATCGACCGGATCAGGGCTTCTGTTTCATCCTCACTATCCCCTATACTCACAATCATTTCATCCACTACCGGCAAAACGGAAAGGATTGCTTCCACCACCGGGTAATCATTCAGCACGGCGTTTTTGATAATCGTAAATCCGGAAATCTTCATAGCGCAAAAATAGTCTTTCTGCAACGGCTTCCCGAAACAAACAGGATGTGGAGAAAAGCCGTAACTTCCTTATTAATTGGTATGAAGCCTCCCGGACTATTTTCACCCCGTTATTTATCCATAATACTGGCCGCCCTGCTGGTCACCGGCCTCTTGTTCTCCCGTGCCCTGCTCAGTATAATGATGGCAAGCGGGCTTCTTCTGCTCCTCATTCCATCCGTAAGGCAGGTTTTTGCTGCGGTTTTTAAACGACCATTGATTTTTCTGCTGACCGGTATCGTCCTTTTCTATGCCTGGTTGTTTTTCCTGGATCCGCAACGGTACACGCTGGAAAGAATGGCGCTGCACCTGGGTGTCATCAGTTTACTTTGTCTCCTCCATTTTATAGCCGCTTCGTCTGACCGGTTATTGCCCTTTATTTTAATAGCGGGCGTCTTAAGTACCCTGCCGACTGTTTATGATATGATCATGCACAAAGGATTGGCGGCTTTATATGAGAAGGGGCAGGCCGCTTATACGCTGATGCAGGGTGATCACCAGCGTTTTTCCATCTGGATCAGCGGTTGCCTTGGCTTAGCCTGGTATTACTGGTTGATGGAACATAAAAAGCAGGCGCTTTGGTTTGTCCTGTATTTCACGGCCTTCCTGGTATTACTTTCTGTACGTACAGGCTGGCTATTTGCAGGACTGGTTACAGCAGGTGGCGGGATTATCTATTTGCAAAGACAGCACAAAAGAATTTATTGGATCAGGTCCATACTGGGGGTAATACTATTAATGGCGATAGCCTATAGCGTACCGTTTGTCCGGAACAAGATCCACTATATGCAATGGGAGTGGAGTGAACGGAAAGCTGCGGAAAAATCAGCCGGTTCGGATGCCGTCAGGCGGATGGTAAATGAGAGTGCGGTGGAACTTATCCGGGATAATCCCATGGGATTGGGAGAGGAAAAAGCCGCGCTTGCTTTAAAGGAACGGATAAAAGTCAATTATCCGGATGCTGCTGTCAGTTTTCAATGGCCGTTTAACCAGTACCTCAAATGGTGGCTCAGTGCCGGTTGGGTGATGGGCACCCTTCCGTTTTTACTGGTGCTTTATCTTTTATACCGTCTTTACTTCACACGCAATTATCTAACCGGTATATGGGTATTATTTATTGCCCTTACCGGCTTTTACGAAAGTACCCTCGAAATGCAGTATGGATTTTTCCTTGCCGTATTTTTCACCGGGCCGCTTTATTTATATGAAAGCGGGTTAAGTAAACGGACTGTTTTAAGGGCATTCCGATAGGTTTCCCGCAGATAGCGCAGATCAATACACGCAGATCACGCAGAAAATACAACAGAGGACTAAAGGTGATTTGGCGGAATAAATTCTGTATCAGGGTATCTCCCTCATCTGATCAGCGTTTATCTGCGTGTATTGATCCGCGAAAATCTGCGGGAAAATGTATTTGACCATTTCCTTTCTACCGCTGCATTATCTTTACATGCACTATGACCAATTTCATTCCTATATTCCCCCTCGGCCTCGTGGTATATCCCGGTGAGAGCCTCAACCTGCACATATTTGAACCGAGGTATAAACAACTGATCCAGGAATGTCATGCTGCTAAAAAACCCTTTGGTATTCCCACAGTGATCAATAATAAACTGCAGGAATTTGGTGCTATGGTTGAGATCGATGAACTGACCAAGATCTATGACAACGGGGAGATGGATATCAAGACAAAAGGCCTGAAGATCTTCCGCATCCTCGAGCTGATCAAAGAGATTCCGGACAAATTATACAGTGGTGCCATCGTTACCTACCCGGATAATTATGGCCAGGGTAATCCGGATACCATGCGCAAGCTGATGACCAGCATACGGGAACTGCACGGCTTGTTAAAACTCAGTAAGGACTTTAAAAAGACCGATGAAGAAATGGTCAGCTATGATGTGGCGCATCATATCGGCCTCTCTCTCGAAGAAGAATACGAACTGATGGGACTCATGGACGAAAAACAACGCATCGAATATATTAAACGTCATTTAATCAAGGTGATCCCCATGGTTTCCGGACTGGAACAACTCAAGGAGAAAATCAAACTGAACGGGCATTTTAAAAACCTGAGCGGGTTTGATATACAATAATTGGCAGATTCTGTATTTCCCTACTTTTACCCCTAATTTTCAGTTATATGGTTACGCTCTGTTTTGATTTTGGTAATACCCGGAAAAAAGTGGCCGTATTTCACGGTCCGGAAATGAAAGAAGCCATTGTGTTGCCAGATGATTCAGTGGCTACGATTCAATCGCTGATTGACCGGTTTAAGCCCGCCAAATCCATTCTTTCTTCGGTGATCGATCATAATCCGGAGATAGAGACCTTGCTGGCGGTGCATACCCGATTTCATAAGCTGAGTCACCTGACCAAAGTCGCATTTACCACACCGGTAGGTAAGCCCGAAACAATCGGGGCAGACCGGCTGGCACTGACGGCAGCGGCCATTCACTATTACCCCACCCATAATAACCTGGTGATTGGCATGGGCTCCTGTATCACCTATAATTTTATCAATAAATACCACGAGTTTGTGGGCGGGGCCATCTCTCCCGGACTCGAAATGCGCCTGAAATCCCTCAATTATTACACGGCCAAGCTGCCCCTGGTGAAAGCCGACAGTAATGTACCCCTCATGGGCTACGATACAGCCACCAATATCCTCTCCGGGGTGGTGCTGGGAATGGCTAAGGAAATGGATGGATTTATTGAGGCCTATAAGGCGAAATACCGCAACATTAACGTGCTTTTAACCGGGGGAGATATAGTCTATTTGGCTTCACACCTTAAAAACAGGATATTTGCAGACCCTGATTTAATATTTAAAGGTCTGTATGCAACGAGTGAAGTCAATAACCCCTAAGATAATCAAGGCGTTACGAGGTTCCCAATGGAGTTTTGTGGTGCTTTTTCTGGCTGTGGCGAGCCCTGCTTTTTCGCAGGACAACTCCCCTTACTCCCGTTATGGGATCGGAGATCTGGTTCCGGCCACAAATATTATTAACCGTAGTATGGGAGGGGTAACTGCTGGTTATTTCGACCAGCTTTCCATCAATTTTAATAACCCGGCATCCTATTCCACCTTTCAGGCTATCCGCGAACGGAAAGCAAAGAAGCTCAGTTCCGGCCGGGCGATCCTTGATCTCGGATTGAACTTCGAAAACCGGACTTTACGTGAGCCCAATAATGCAACCAAGTTTACAGCCAGCAATGCGCTGTTTTCCTATGTTCAGGTAGGCGTGCCCCTGAAGGCTGACTGGGGATTGAGTTTTGGTATCCGTCCGGTTTCCCGGATCAGTTATAAAATACTTGCTAATGAAAGGCTGATTGATCCGATAACCGGACAATCTATCGAAGATGCGGCCACTTTATACACCGGTGATGGTGGTTCCTACCTGATCTCAGCCGGTACCGGGTTTTCCCTTTTCAAGAAAGAGAAGCACGGATTGATGCAAGGGCTGAGTGTAGGTTTCAACGGAGGTTATTTATTTGGTGAAAAAGACTACAGTTCCAGACGTGTCCTGCAGAATGATACAGTGGCATACTACAAAGCCAATTATGAAACCCGTACCAACTTTGGAAGTCTTTATTATAATATGGGCTTTCAATATAAGCTGCCGCTCAGCAAGACGATGCAACTGACCGTTGGTGCCTTTGGTAATTTTTCACAGAAGCTCAATGGCAAACAGGATCGCATCCGCGAAACCTATGTTTTTGATGAGAATACAGGCAATGTCCGTCTTGACAGCATATCCGATACACGCGATGTGAAGGGAACGATTGAACTGCCTTCCAGCATGACACTTGGGTTTATGCTGCAAAAATTTGCAGTACAGAACAAGGAAGGAGGCTGGATGCTGGGGATGGATTTCGCCACCCAGAAATGGAGTGATTATCGTTTTTACGGACAAGCTGATTCCCTGCGTAACAAATGGGAACTCCGGACCGGTGTACAGATCAATCCGGTACCCCGCCGTAACTATTTCAGCAATATTTCCTATCGCTTTGGCTTCTTCTTCGGACCTGAATATGTGAAAGTGGGACAAAAATTACCCCAGGTAGGAGCCAGCTTTGGTCTGGGTCTGCCAATGGCCATCAGCCGTCAGGCGCCTAACCAGGCCACATTTATCAACCTCGCTTTTGAAATGGTAAAAAGAGGAAATGATAAAAACCTGCTGAAAGAAAACCTGTTCCGTTTTTCACTGGGCTTCTCCCTCAGCGATATCTGGTTTATCAAACGTAAATACGAATAATCCGTTCTGTTTTGATCAGTCATTGCCCATGTTCATGACACGCTATCATAAAATCAGTATAACAGCCTTGTTCATTACAGGCTGTTTTTTTATGACCAGTTGTGAGAACGATGATAAAGTGATCAATGACTGGACACGCCGGGTGGTAATGACCGAAGAAGCCACCAATGTGGTCAGTTATATGAGCCAGGATGGGGAGCTACGGGCCAAACTCACCGCCCCGCTGATGATCCGTTCCAGCAGTGATACCATCACCGTAGAGTTTCCGAAAAGCCTGCACTGTGATTTTTATAATGATAGTACTAAAAAGCTGGAGACCTGGCTGGACTGCCGCTACGGGATCTATTATGAAAACCTGAATAAGGTTTATCTCCGCGACAGCGTGGTGGTGATCAGTGTAAATGGAGATACCCTCCGCACGCCCGATCTCTGGTGGGATCAGTCCCGGAAACTGTTTTATACCGATAAGTACGCAAATTATAATGGTCCAAACAAAATCATTCGTGGTGGCACCGGTATGGAAGCCACCCAGGACCTGCGCCGCATCACCTTCAAAGAAACGACCGGGAATTTGAAAGTGTCGGAAAGCGGAATGCCTAAGTAGAAAGCTGTTAGGTGTTAGCTGTTGGGTGTTAGGTGTCGGGTGTCGGGTGTCAGGTGTCAGATGTCAGGAGTTTTCTTAGTTGTTTATTCAAAATATTGGTCTCTGCCAACCCGAGAACTCTTCTACTCTTAACGACTGGTCTTCCAACATCGAACATCGAACCTCCAACTTCCAACCTCCAACCTCGAACCTCCAACCTCGAACTCTCGAACCTCCAACCTTTTCTCTCAAAACATTTGTCAACCCAATTTTCTAAGATAACTTTATCTAAACCCTCAACTATGTCTTTCAACAACAAAACCGCCCTCATTACCGGAGCTACCCGTGGAATCGGAAAAGCCATCGCCCTTCGTTTAGCCAAAGAGGGAGCCAATATTGTGATTGCCGCCAAGAGTGTGGAAGAAAATGCTAAACTGGGAGGGACGATATTTACCGCTGCTGCAGAGATTGAAGCTGCAGGAGGTAAGGCGCTGGCGGTGCAATGTGATATCCGCTTTGAAGACCAGGTGCAAAATGTCATTGATAAAACGGTGGAGAAATTCGGCGGTATTGATATCCTGATCAATAATGCCTCCGCCATTTCACTTACCAATACAGAGGAAACCGAACCCAAGCGTTTTGACCTGATGCATGATATCAATGTGCGGGGTACTTTTTTTGTTACGAAGGCCTGTATCCCACATTTGAAAAAAGCAACTAATCCGCATATACTGACTTTATCACCGCCTGTTAGTCTTGATCCAAAATGGTTTGAGAAGCACGTAGCGTATACCCTCACCAAGTTCAATATGAGTATGATGACGGTGGGCTGGGCCAAAGAACTGGCGAAGTACAAGATCGCGGCCAATTCGCTTTGGCCACGTACTACGATTGATACAGCGGCCGTACGTAACCTGCTGGGTGGTGCGATGCTCGCCAACATGAGCCGTACGCCCGAGATTCTGGCAGATGCGGCCTATGCTATTTTGAGCCGTCCTTCCGGTGAGTGTACCGGCAATCTCTTTATTGATGAGCAAGTACTGGCTCAGGAAGGAATCACGGATCTGGAAAAATATTCCGTAGTGCCGGGCGCACAATTATATACGGATCTGTTTGTGTGAACATAAAAAAACATTGTTGTCATCCTGAGCTTGCCTACCGGACAGGCAGGCTTGCCGAAGGACTGAGCTTACCGAAGGAGACAGGCAGGTTTTTTTTCCGTTATGCTGTTTATTTCTTACTTCCTATCAGTATAGCCATCAGGGCCATGGAAGTGTTTTTAAGGAAGTCGACAGATAATATTCCGTTTCTCCAATGTACCAGGAAACCGAGCAGCAGCAATAAAGCTGCCAGCAGGTAACAGGCCATTACTTTTTGTAATTCGGTGAGGATGGCAATGGATGCCAGTATAAAACAAGCCCCTACCACATAGATCCAGATCTTCGGATCGCCTGGCATAAAATCAGGTACCGCACCTCTAAAGGCGGCGGCATTACTGAAGTGATTATACCCGAAATAAGCAATAATCAGGGCGAAGAGGACTTCGGCTACTTTGGCAGGAATGAAAGGCTTCATTTCGTTTTTTTTTCTTAAAGCAACTTACAGAAAAGTCCGGGAGTCCGCAAGACCGAAAGTCCGAAAGTTGTTTCCTCAATTAGTGTGATTCTTCCTGACTTCCCGACATTCCGACTTCCGGTCTCATCTGCGGAAACAGCAATACATCCTGAATCGATGCATTGTTCGTCAACAGCATGCATAAACGATCGATACCGAAACCGATACCGGCTGTGGGTGGCATACCATATTCAAGCGCCCGCAGGAAGTCGTAATCAATGAACATGGCCTCATCATCCCCGCGCTCCATCAGTTTCACCTGTTCTTCAAAGCGTTCGCGCTGATCAATGGGATCATTCAGCTCACTATAAGCATTGGCAATTTCCTTGCCGTTGATGATTAACTCAAAACGCTCCACCAACCCCTGCTTGTCGCGGTGTTTCTTGGTAAGCGGACTCATTTCCACCGGGTAGTCGATGATAAAAGTCGGTTGTACATAGTGATGCTCACATTTGCCACCGAAGAGTTCATCGATCAGTTTTCCTTTGCCCATACTTTCTTCCACCTGGATATGCAATTGCCTGCAAACGGAGCGCAATTGCTCTTCATTCATCCGGCTGACATCAATACCGGTATGTTCCTGGATGGCGTCATAAATACTGATCCGTTTGAAAGGTGCTTTGAAGGAGATGGTTTTTTCCCCGGCGGGTACATCGGTGGTGCCACAAACATCCAGTGCTGCTTTTTCCAGTAACTGCTCGGTGGTTTCCATCATCCAGAAATAATCCTTGTAGGCGGTATAGAATTCGAGGATGGTGAATTCCGGGTTATGGGTGCGGTCCATTCCTTCATTGCGGAGGTTGCGGCTGAACTCATAAACCCAGCCAACGCCCCCCACCATCAGTCTTCTCAGGTAAAGCCCCCCGCCCATACGC
>CAZLRY010000116.1:6077-9037 GCA_964561675.1 uncultured Chitinophaga sp. | reverse complement strand
TGGCCAATGGATTTACCTATGTGGAGTATTATCTCAGCCGGGGTATGCGAATCGATGACTTTGCCCCGAATCTTTCTTTCTTCTTCAGTAATGGTATGGATCCCGAATACAGTGTGATTGGCCGCGTGGCCCGCCGTATCTGGGCCAAGGCGATGAAATATAAATACAAGGCCAATAAGCGCAGCCAGATGCTGAAGTACCATATCCAGACTTCCGGCCGGAGTCTGCATGCGCAGGAAATCGACTTCAATGATATCCGCACCACGTTACAGGCACTGTATGCGATTTATGACAATTGCAATTCCCTCCATACAAATGCCTATGACGAAGCCATTACCACTCCAACCGAAGAAAGTGTGCGGCGGGCCATGGCCATCCAGCTGATCATCAATCGTGAACTGGGCTCTGCGAAGACAGAGAATTTTACACAAGGTTCCTTTGCCCTGGAAGAAATGACCGACCTGGTAGAGGAAGCGGTACTCACAGAATTTGACCGGCTCACCGAAAGGGGAGGAGTACTCGGTGCCATGGAGCGTATGTACCAGCGAAATAAGATCCAGGAAGAAAGTCTGTTTTATGAACACCAGAAACATACTGGTGAATTGCCACTGATCGGCGTGAATACCTTCCTCAATAAGAAAGGGAGTCCTACTATTATTCCGGGAGAAGTTATCCGCAGTACCACCGAAGAAAAAGAACAACAGATCACTAACCTCCGGGCCTTCTGGAACAGGAATGAAACGAAATCAGCCGGAATGCTGAAACGCCTGCAAACGGTGGCGATCAATAACGGCAATCTCTTCGAAGAACTCATGGAAACCGCTAAGTACTGTTCATTGGGACAAATCACCCGGGCACTGTATGAGGTAGGGGGACAGTACAGGAGGAACATGTAAGGAAAGGAGAGTGGAGAGTAGGAAGTGGAGAGTAGGAACACTGTTAGAAGGTGTATTCCCCACTCTCCACTTTCCACTCTCCATTTTCCATTCTCTATTCGCTATCCGCAATCTTCTTCCCCGTATTATCAATTAAAATCCACTTTCCGCCAATCATCACCCGGGCGGCACCGTTATCGAATGTGCCGGCGAAATTGTATTTGAAAGGAATAAGGTCTTTTCCTTTATTGTCAATATAACCCCAAACACCTTTTCTGTTTACGGCGGCGAGTCCTTCTGAGAAGTTAGAAGCACCTTCGTAAATCATCGGGATGGCGACCTTGCCGGTCGTGTCAATGAAACCGTAGTCATTGCCATTGCTGACTACTGCAAAGCCGGAATGGAAGGACATGGCTTCCATATATTTCGGTTCAACAAAAGTCTTACCGGTACTGTCGATATAGCCCCATTTACCATTGAATTTTACTGCGGCAAAACCTTCAGAGAACGTCAACGCATCATCATAAATCAGGGGAACGACCAGCTTTCCGTCTTTATCAACAAAACCGTGCTTATCGCCCTTGCCCACAAGGGATAAACCACAAATGCAATCGTCCACATGGTCGTATTGTTTGGTCCAGGCCTGTCCGTAACCTGCCAGGGTAAAGATCAGGGCACTGAGGAGGAGACTATATTTCATAACAGAATATTTAGGTAAATGAAATGTTTGCACCTACTAAGCTACTCCCACAACTGCCGGGTTACTATGACAATAGGCAGCTTCAGGGGTGATTTTAATTAAAAACAGGCCCAAACCCGCTACGGCGGCTCTTTTTAAGTAACTTTGCATCTTTCTAAAACTGAATACATTGCGTTTTACTGAGTTTAATTTTTCCCCCGAAGTACTGGAAGGAATCGAAGCCTCCAACTATGAAAATGCCACCCCTGTACAGGAACAGGTGATACCGCCAATTATGGCGGGCAAAGATGTGATTGCCTCCGCTCAGACCGGCACCGGGAAGACGGCGGCTTTTTTATTGCCCGTTATGAACCATTTATTGAATAATCATGTCGACGGCCAGGTAGGTGCCCTGATTATTGTACCTACCCGGGAACTGGCAATACAGATTTCTCAGCATATTGAAGGTCTTTCCTATTTCACCCATCTCAGTTCGATTGCGATTTATGGGGGAAATGATGCCCAGAATTTTGTGGCGGAGAAAAAAGCCCTTCAGATGGGAGCGGATATTATCGTCTGCACCCCCGGCCGGATGATCGCCCACCTGAATATGGGTTATGTGAACATGAAAGGACTGCAGTTTCTCATCCTCGATGAAGCAGACCGTATGCTTGATATGGGCTTCCAGGATGATATCAATAAAATCATCAAGACCTTGCCAGCCAAACGGCAGAACCTGCTCTTTTCCGCCACCATGCCTCCCAAGATCCGCCAGCTGGCCCGGCAGATCCTGCACGAGCCGGTTGAGATCAATATCGCGATCTCCAAACCACCGGAGAAAATTATTCAGAAAGCCTATGTGGTATACGAACCGCAGAAAATGCCGCTAATAAAAAAATTGCTTCGGGAGATCCCATATAAAAATGCACTTATTTTCTGCAGCCGTAAACAAACGGTGAAAGAAGTGAGAAGGGAATTGAAACAGGCCGGATTCATTATTGAAGAAATTCACAGCGACCTGGAACAATCCCAACGTGAATCCGTGCTTGGCGCTTTTGCCAGTGGACGAATTCCCCTGATGGTGGCCACCGATATTCTGAGCCGTGGTATTGATATCGATACCATTGACCTCGTAATCAACTGGGATGTACCCGGCGACGGAGAAGATTATGTACACCGGATCGGTCGTACCGCCCGCGCTGAAGCCGATGGAGCGGCCTTTACCCTGATCGGAGATAAAGAACAAGGCAAGTTTGCCGCCATCGAACGTTTACTGGAAAAAGAAGTCGAAAAAGCGCAGGTCCCAGCCGAACTGGGCGAAACCCCCGAATACAATCCACGCGCCCGCAATCACCAGGGACAACACGGCGACCGCAGAGGCGGACATCCGAAGAAAAAGTTCTTCA
>CAZLRY010000116.1:0-5977 GCA_964561675.1 uncultured Chitinophaga sp. | reverse complement strand
TCCGTGTCATCCGTGGCCTGCCTTTCTGTATTTTTACTGCACTTTAGTGCATTTCGTGGCCAACCCTTTGCCGCAGGCAAACCCAGAATAGCTGGCTCATTAAATAAACTCTTTTAAACTATATGAAGCCTTACTTATTCATATTAATTACCCTCGTCGGCATAACCGCCTTTTATGGATGCAAGTCTGGCAAGTATGCGGCCACCAACAAAGCTTATAAAAAACAGGTTAAGGAATTTGCCAAAGTAATCCGCGAGTATCCATTGAAGGATTCAGCCGGACTGAACTATGCGGACTGGGTGGGCACCACCAATCTCTCCCTGCGCAAACCCAATTTTGTGGTGATCCACCATACGGCGCAGAACAGTTGCGAACAGACCCTCAAAACCTTTACCCAGACTAAAACACCGGTGAGTTCGCATTATGTGATCTGCCGTGACGGATCAGTACATCACATGCTCAACGATCTGCTGCGCGGACATCATGCCGGCGTAAGCAAATGGGGAAACACGATCGATCTGAATTCATCCAGTGTTGGGATTGAAATCGACAACAACGGCTCAGAACCTTTCACCGATCCACAGATCGCTTCCTTACTCACCCTGCTCGACCGGTTGAAAAAAGCATATACTATTCCCACTGCTAACTTTATCGGGCATGCGGATATCGCTCCAGGTCGTAAAGTGGATCCCAGCCGTTATTTTCCCTGGCAGAAATTATCACAGCAGGGATTTGGTTACTGGTATGATACCACTGCCGTAAAAGTGCCGGCCGGATTTGATCCACTGCTGGCCCTGCGGGTGATCGGTTATGATATTAAAAATGAAAGAAACGCGATCCAGTCGTATAAGATTCACTTCAGTCCGAAGGATACCACAAAGACGATACAGGAGGCAGACCGGAAAATCCTCTATGACCTCATGAAAAAATATCAGTAAAGCAGAAAGGGATTTATCCTTTCTACCCAATGGTCAATGTCCGTTGCAGCAATGAGCAGCTCCCCGCTTTCAATTTTTTGAAAAGCATCCTTTACACCCGTGAGCCGGTCCAGGTGACCTGTTCCGGTAGGGTTGGCAACGGTTACGTATAGCCGTTCTTTCAGTTCAGCCGGGTATGATTTTTTTAATAACTGTAATAAACCAAGTCCGGTTTGTACCGGATGGAACAAGCCTTCATCTGTTACCGTAAGGCGTATCCCCTGGCAGCACTCGCCGGCATAAAGTCCCCATTCGGGTGTATAAGTTACTGGTGAGACCTTTATTCCATGAAAATCCTGCGAATTAAAAAGTGGGGTCAACTTCACTGAATCCAGCCAGGGTGCTCCGCAAATTTTAAAATCATCTTCAGTACCACGTCCCTCATTCACATTCACCCCTTCGAGAAAACAAGTAGCCGGGTAAAGGGTAATGGTTGCTGTATCCCGTATAGCCGGGGAAGTGGGAACAAATAACCAGCCTGATTGGTCAACCGATTGCTGCCGGTCCCAGTACTGCACCTTTATAATTTCAAGATCAAGCGCAGGCATCCGGGTGGTTTTGAAATACAAAGCCAGCTCACCCAATGTACAACTATGTCGAACGGGTATATTCCAGCGGCCGATAAAGGACGCACAGTTTTTTTCATCGAGCATCGGTCCCTCGGTCTTCTTCAAATCACCGCTTAATGGATTGGGCCGGTCCAATACGATCAGCTTTTTACCGGCGGCTTCACAGGCCTCCATCACATGCGTCAGTGTCCACAGATAAGTATAGAACCGGCAACCGGCATCCGGAATATCAAACAAGACAAGATCTGTACCGGACAACTCTTCGGCAGATGGACGGAAATGATCACCATATAAACTGATAACGGGTAGTCCTGTAGCTATATCAGTTCCGTCAGCCTGCGCTGCTCCGTCTGCTCCTTTAGCCGTCAGGCCATGCTCAGGAGAAAATAAAAGGACCAGGTTAAATCCGGCTTGCTGTAAAGCCACCCGGCTAAGCGTCCCTTCTGAAGTACTGGCTGCATTATTGGTCACCAGGGCCAGTTTTTTACCAGTCCATTTTTCAACCTGCTTCAGTAGCACATCAACGCCAAACAAAAGTTTATCCATGTTGCTCAGTTAAGTTCACCTGCCGGTTCATGGTCATCATACTGGTCACGCAGTTTCAGCAGATCGGTCTTAAGTTGTAAAAGGATCTTCTGGTGAGCTGCCGAACGGATCAGGTTCTTTTGTTCCTGCGGATCATTCTTCAGGTCATATAATTCCCATTCATTCACCGTATAAAAATAGATGAGTTTGTATCGTTCGCCGCGGATGCCAAGATGTTGTAAAACCGTATGATCCGCCTTGTCTTCATAGTAGTGATAGTAAAGACTTTTCCGGGGCAATGCTTTTTGTTTACCGGTCAGCAACGGTACCAGGTTGATGCCCTGCATGAATGAGGGTGTTTCAATACCGGCTGCACCCAGCATGGTTGGCGCATAATCGATGGCCTGTGTCATCGTATTATTGACCGATCCTGCCTTGATCTTTCCCGGCCAGCGGATCAGTAAGGGCGCCTGCATCGATACATCGTACATCCAGCGTTTATCAAACCAGCCGTTCTCGCCCAGGTACATGCCCTGGTCACCGGTATACAGGACCATCGTGTTATTTGTCAACTGATGCTGATCGAGATAATCCAGTACACGTCCCACATTTTCATCCACCGATGCCACACAGGCCAGGTAGTCCTGCATATACCACTGGTATTTATATTTTAATAATTCTTTTCCGGAAGGTCTTTTCTCCCGGAGGAGAAGTCCCCGTTCTTCATATATTTTTTTAATACGGCTCCGGTCTGGCTCCGGGATGCGGTTCATAATGGCATTGTAGTAGGTGATCTCTTTCTCATCAGGTTTATATTCAGGGAGGTCCATCAAAAAGGCCGGATCTACTTTTAAATCACTGCTGAGTTTCATGTCGTGCAGTATACTCATGGTCTGCAACCGCCAGGCCGTGCCATGTCCTGCAGTGTCATTGTACAGGGTGGGCGGCTCGGGAAATATTTTACGGTGGTATTCTTCGATATATTTCAACGGCGCAAGAAAATACCGGTGCGGGGCTTTATGATGGATATGCAGCACAAACGGTTTACCGGCCTCCCGGTGATCGAGCCAGTTGACCGCTTCATCGGTTATCACATCCGTAGCATAGCCATGATAAGTAGACGTATCTCCTTTCATGGAAATAAAGCGGGGCTCCACATACAGGCCTTGTCCGGGCAGGATCTTCCAGAAATCAAATCCGGTGGGATAAGAATGTAAATGCCATTTACCCACGATGGCCGTCTGGTATCCGTTTTCCTGGAAAACTTTTGGCATCGTCATTTTCGACGAATCAAAACGGGTGCGGTTGTCTTTCATGCCGTTCTTATGGGAATGTTGCCCGGTGATCAGCGTGGCGCGGACAGGACCACAAATTGAATTGTTCACGAAATTCCGTTTAAAGAGCATGCCTTCTTTCGCCAGTCTGTCTATGTTCGGCGTGGAGATAAACTGTTTGTTGTAGGCACTGATAGCATCGGCATCATGATCATCACTCATGATATAAATAATATTCGGCCGTTGCTGGGCAAAAACCAGCTGGGCACTGCAGCAAAGCAGTAAGGTGAGGAGCCGCATCGTTTGTTTTTTTGAAAGATACAAACAATCGGTTCAATCTGATTCATAGTGCGGGAAACAGACTGGCATCGATCGGTGCGATCACTTGTGCCGTATCTTCTTTCCGTGTACGGATCGTATTTACCGGCCAGGCTTCCATTTCGGTTTCCGGGAATTCATAGTGGATGATTTCTGTTAACGCCGCATCCGTTAAATCGGGACGGAGCCAGTCCATTCCTTTTTCATGTGTTAGCAGCAGGGGCATGCGCTGACTGTTCGGTCCGCCGTTATGGATCTTAGCCATCAGCGGGTTGGCCGGACGGGTAATGATGGCAAAGGTGCCCGTCAACTCACCGGTTTCGGGATCGGGTACCGGGGAATAATTATACAAACCTGCAAAAGCAAAAATTTCCTGTCCTTTTACTTTAATGAAATAGGGGAGTTTTTTCTTGCCGCCGGTATCACGGTGTTCAAAAAAACCGGTGCTGAATACCAGGCAACGCTGCTGCCGGAGCCGGTGCCATACGGAACGTTTATCATCCAGTATTTTTTCACTGCGGGCATTGGCCATACTGGTCCGGTATTCCCGGATTTTCTCCGGCGTATTCATATAGTCGGCAATCACGCCCCATTCAAATATTTTTAGTTTCAGTCCATCCTCATTCACGGCTACGGGCCAGGGACAAAAAGACTGGGCTACTTTATGATAAGTGGGTTCGAATGAAATGTCCTGCCCCCCGGTGATATTCAGGTAATCGCTGATCAGTTTGATATTGCTGAAAAAACTCATGTCGTAACACATGGCGAAAAGTTTTCGATTTCAGCCAAAAGTACTTCAGTTTGTTGTCCCCGCCACAACAGGGCGATAAAGAGTTCCCCGTACCGTTCCTTCAGGGTCACATGCAGTTTGTCGGCCGGGGAATAATGCCACCAGGGCAGTTTGGCGGACAAGTAACGACTGACCTTCATTTTCAATCCGTCGCTGGCTTTCCATTTCTTCGCCATCAGGTTGATATAGATCCGGAAACCTTCAGGCTGGCTGGCCGCGGTAATCAGTTTTTCGCGGTGTTCGGGTATTTCGCTGTCATAGATAAACCGGTAGGGATCCTTCCATAACAAACGGATATGTCGTTCCGACCGCTCATGATCGGTTTCATGTTGCGAATAATGGGAGAGCAGGAGAGGTATCGAGCTTTCGCCGGGAAACTGCATTCCCCTCGGATAATGCTGCCGCACAAAATACATCGGTTGTTGTAATAATGCTTTCAGCAGCACGGGGTTTAATAAGGTATAAGGGTTGTACATGTTAACTGATTTTATAAAGTTCATCCCATCGGGTGGTATAGCGTTTACTCCGCAGTTCCTGCCGCATTTTCCAGTTGCGTTTCAAGCCGGAGGCTACATACTTTACCACATCATCGCGGTGACTGAAATTGATATTGTCCACGGCTTCCAGCAGGCTTTTGTTATGCTGGAGATGATCATCAAGAAAGAGATTGGCCTGGATGGCTTTGGCTGGTACCAGTCCGCTGAGAATCACGCCACCCTTGAGGTATTTGAATCCCGGCTGATACAGTTTTTCAGCGAGGGGCAAGGCATGCCGCATCAGCGTGGAGGTATCGGAGGTGGCTTCGGGCAGGGTGCTGTACTGGTAACGGGATTGCGGATTGTATTCGTACTTGCCGTTGCGGGTACCATTGGTCACCAGGAATACCTGGATCATTTGCGCGGCACTGAACTGGCGGCGCAGTTTTTCCGCGGCCCTCGCTACATAGGTGGCAATGGCTTCTTTGATATCACTCAGTTCATATACGGGCTTACCAAACATCCGCGTGGTGGCGATCATCTTTTTGGTTTCCAGCGGATCTTTCATCGGGATGCAGCTATGTCCGTTCAGTTCCCTGATCATGCGTACACCTACCACACCGCCCATATTTTTCCGGGCCCAGTCTTCGGGCATATTGCGCAGTTGCCAGCCGTTGTCAATCCCCAGGTGATGGAGTTTGATTGCATACTGCCGGCCCACACCCCAGAGATCATCCACGGCCGTGCGTTCAAGGGCGTCTTTTATTTTCTCCTCCGTATCCAGCACCAGTACACCCTTGGTTCCTTGTTTATCTTTTTTCGACAAGCGGTTCGCTACTTTGGATAAGACTTTGCTGGGACCCACCCCTACGGAGACCGCAATACCCGTCCACCGCTCCACCGTTTCTTTGATATGCACCGATGCCTCTTGCAAAGCATTGCCGGAAAACCGATCCATATCGAGAAAAGCTTCATCCACGGAGTAGACCTCCACCTGTTCTTCTCCCACCAGTTCGCGCAGAGTATCCATCACCCGCATACTGAGATC
>CAZLRY010000115.1:3786-9110 GCA_964561675.1 uncultured Chitinophaga sp. | reverse complement strand
TATCCGGTTTTAAAGGGAGGTCCCTAAACCAGCTTGCAAATGAGCCGGACGGATATATTGATCGGGTAAATCCATCCGGCAAACGAATCCGGCCTATTGCAGAAGGAAGTGAATCCATTTCCTCCGGTTTAGCCGGCGATATAACATCAGGATCCGGGTTAAAACAGCCAAATAACAATAAAGAAAATAAAAAGAAGGAGAGGAATTTCATTCCTGAGAGATGAAAGAATGCTGGATTTCCATATGGTTAATAGAATTTAATGTAAGCCAGAACTGTAGCTGGTCAAAGAAATTCCAGACATCTGGTTATTATTCTCAAGGGCAATCCCAGCAGGTAAAAGTACAAACTGCCCAAACGTAAAACCCTCACTAAGACAAAGCCCTTAGCAGTATCGGAAATTAAGTACGCCTACTTATCTCCCATTAAGCAGTAGACAGTAGAAACGTAATTTTCATGGTAGTAATACGATTGGAAATGAAGGAATGACACTATACTTTTGCTGCACATAATCCGTAACTCAACCCGATGATGAAAACTTTACACAACATTCTTTTTTCTGTTTTTGCTGTTCTTGCTTTCAGTTCCGCCAATTCCCAGGTCAATATTGTATCCTCAAACGGATATACCGTTAATGTGGTCATCCAGCCCAAAGCCATTATTACTTCGACGAATAATTGTACCTGGGGATATAATTATAATCTCCGGCTGGACTATAGTGTAACGTTTACCGGCAATAATATTCCCGGTTCGCTGTATACCTTACAAGGTACATTTGGCTGCGGATCAGCATCCCACTTTTTCTCCTTACCTCTGAATGGTGGTAATGGCACAGTAATTACACAAAGTAATGCGTGGCGATCCTCCAGTGATTGTGCATCAGCCACCCTTACATCATTACAATGTAACACCGTTCAATTAATTACAGACGGTCCGGGCATCAGCAATGGAATTGTCTCTTTCAATGTTTCGGCCAACCCATTGCCCGTAAAACTTACTTCTTTTAACGTGGCGGCTGCCGGCCAGCAGGTAGCGATCAGTTGGGAAACTGCTTCTGAAGAAAACAGTGATTATTTTAGTATTGAACGATCCGCTGATGGGCAGAGCTGGACGCTTGTTAAGCGTATTCCCGGACACACGAACCAGTTCACACCCGCAGAATACACGATTACTGATACCGACCCACTACCCGGTCTTTCCTACTACCGCTTAAAACAAACCGACCTCGATGGCAAGAGTACTTACTCGGAAACCCGACAGGTACGTATGCTAAAAAGTTCCGGAATCACCATTTACCCGGTACCAAACAGCGGCCGGACGCTGTATTTCCAGGGAATCACGGATCCCCGTAATGTAAATATCAGTATCCGGAATACAGCTGGCCTGCTGCTTTTCGATGGTCAGCTTACCAGTAGTTCTATTGAACTTCCAAAACTGAATCCTGGCCTCTATTTTATCAGTCTGCAAAATAAATCCAACGGGACACTGCAACACGAAAAATACATTCAGCAATAACCGTTTCTGATACAACTCAATGAAAAAGAACACGCTGGATATACAAATCTCCCTATGATTGGTTTTGACTGAGATTAATCATACGTATACTTGCGCAGGTCATACTATTGGTTTTCTGGTAAATTTACTTTAGCTTTCAGTAAACCTTTCCACTACTTGAAAATTCAGTTTATTCCCTTTCGCACCGGTGTGCAACCTAAAATCTCATCTTCTGCCGTACTGGCTATCAGTTACCTGATACTGAGTGTGGTGTGGATTATGCTTGGTGACTCTCTCGCAGCAGAAGTAGCCGGAAATGACAACGTCCTTTATGAGAAAATTCAATCACTGAAAGGTCTCTTCTTTATCCTTGTATCCGCTGTCTTTCTTTACCTGTTCAGCCGTAAACTTTACCTGGGGATTGAGCTTTCACATCTGCAAACTGAAAGTGTGCAGAAAAAATACCAGGCACTGAATGAAGCAGCGAGAGAAGGCTTATTCGAATATGATTATAAGGAAAACAAGGCCAGTCTCAATACAAAAATGAAATTTTTCTTTCCGGCAGACGGAAACGAAATCCCGGATTTCTGGCAAAACTGCCAGCGACGTATACATCCCGATGATATGGAACGGCTTTCCAGAGAATATGAAGAGGTTATCAGAACATACCGGCAGATCTGGAAGTCTGAATTCCGTTTATTGGGAGCTGATGATAAATTTTACCGGGTTATCAGTAATGCCTACCTGATCCGTCATAATTCAACCAATGAGCTCATCCGGCTGATCGGGGCCATTCAGGATATCAGTGATCTGCGCAGTCTGCAAACCGACTATTACGAACAAAAATTAAAACACCGGAGAACCCTCGCCGCTTCCATCATTCAGGCGCAGGAAACAGAAAGAACCCGCTGGGCAGAAGAACTACATGATAATGTCTGCCAGATTTTATCCGTTGCCAATATGTATGCGATTGATATTACAGATCATCCTGAAAACCTCCCCGCTCTTGGACCGCAACTGAAAAAACTGGTTGCCGAAAGTATAAACGAAATCAGGCAATTATCGGCCACTATCCGCACACCCGCCTTTGATCAGGAGACGCTGGTGGAATCGATAGAAAAATTATCCGCCAATATCAACCGGTTGAAACCGGTTAGTATACAACTGGATAACGGTTCATTGAATGAAGGTGAGTTGGAAAATGATAAAAAACTGATGATTTACCGGGTAGTACAGGAACAGGTGAATAATATTGTAAAATATGCGGAAGCTAGTTCCGTGGAAATTAAGCTTGACAACACGAGTACAAGTCAGGTGCTGGTGAGCGTACGGGACGATGGCAAGGGCTTTGATCCTGAAAAAGTAAGAACCGGAATCGGGTTACGGAATATCCAAAGCCGGCTACAGGTTTACAATGGCAGTCTTGCCATACACTCCTCTCCTGGAAATGGCTGTCTGCTTGAAGCCAGTTTTCCCGTCTGATACCACTCCCCTTTTGCTTTTTGAAAAAAGCAATCAATTCCATTTATATTTATGCTATGAACCGGATGGATCGCCTGTTGGGCATACTCACATTACTTCAATCACGCAAATATGTCACTGCTGAGAAAATTGCAACCAAATTTTCCATAAGTGTCCGGACCGTTTACCGTGACGTAAAAGCGCTGGGCGAACTGGGTATTCCGGTCAGCTTTGAAGCACCCAAAGGGTATTTCATTGTACAGGGTTACTTTTTACCCCCTGTTTCATTCAGTACCGAAGAAGCTAACGCTCTCCTGCTGATCGAAGTACTGGTCAATGGCTTCACCGATCAATCAGTCCGGAAACAATATGCGAGTGCACTGGACAAGATCCGGTCGGTACTCAGGGGCCACCAGAAAGAACAGCTGGAGTTACTCAATGACAAGATCCTTTTTCAGAAACCCGCCTGTTACAACCTGCATTTTGAATACCTCCCCACCCTTCAAAACGCCATTGCAGCCCGGTCAGTTATTGAAATAGAATACCTGAATCTGAAAGAGGAAGCCAGCCGGCGGAAGGTGGAACCCATCGGGCTGATTTTTTACGCATTTAACTGGCATGTGATCGGCTGGTGTCACAGCCGGCGCGAATACCGGGATTTCAGGGTGTCCCGAATCAAAAAAATAACCGACACCGGTCTCCCATTCCGCAAAAAAGAGCATATGGAGCTCAATGAGTACATAAAACAATTACCGGTGAATTATTAATTTTTCCAGGCTGCCATAGGGTTGTCAGTGGAGCATGTTTGCTTTGTGTTCTAAAATCAAACAACATGACATTTACTGCCTCATTATTGAAAGAAATGGAAAACGAAGCCCGTACCACGCGTAAACTCCTGGAACGGGTACCGGACGGAAATTACGACTGGAAACCACACGAAAAAAGTATGAGCATCCGGCAACTGGCCACCCATGTAGCCGAAATTACCGGCTGGATCCCCCTGATCCTGAATACGGATGAAATGGACTTTATGAAAATGGAGTACAAACCTGCAGTGATAAACAATCAGCAGGAGCTGATGACCCATTTCGAAAAATCGCTGGTGGAAGGAAAGAATGCTTTAGCTGCAGTGACAGATGAAAAACTGATCAACGAAACCTGGACCATGCGAAGCGGAGATACCATTCACAGTGCCGAATCCAGGCTCGAAAATGTTCGGCACTGCTTTTGCCAGATCGTACATCACCGGGCACAACTCGGTGTTTACCTTCGCTTGTTAAATATACCATTACCGGGAAGTTATGGCCCCAGCGCCGATGATAACAGCTTCTGATAAAAACAGGGCTTACTTCTGATTGGAAGTAAGCCCTGCATTTTCATATATATCAGATGAGTCTAATACGTATTCCTTTTTTCGCAACCCGCCCGGCCCCAACAGTCAGGATTGAATATTCCTTATTTTTAAGGTACAATTCACTAACATGAAACTGATCCCCATCGCATTCCTTGCCTTCTTTCTTCATTTTTGCGGAAGTCCCCGGCAAGTGCAATCAGAAAAAGAAACCAGGATACTCACGGGCGCTGACCAGACCGAAAAATATTTACCACTGCTCAATGGAAAGCGGGTGGCCATTATGGCCAACCCTACAACCGTAATCGGTAACACGCACCTGGTGGATAGTCTGCAGAAACGCGGAGTGAATATTGTTAAAGTTTTTGGGCCCGAACATGGCTTTCGGGGAAATGCCAGTGCCGGCGTGCATGTGGCCGATGAAACAGACCCGGTGACCGGTATACCGGTTATCTCTTTGTATGGGTCAAAGAATAAACCGTCCAAACAGGACCTTGCTGATGTAGACATTCTTTTATACGATCTGCAGGATGTGGGATGCCGCTTTTATACCAATATCAATGCGCTCGCCCGGTTGATGGATGCCTGTTATGAAAACGGAAAAGAAATGCTGATCCTTGACCGGCCTAATCCGAACGGATACTTCGTGGATGGCCCCGTGCTGGATATGAAATTCAAATCAGGCATTGGCATGTTCCCGATCCCTATCGCCCACGGTCTGACCGTTGGTGAATTTACACAAATGGTCAATGGGGAAGGCTGGCTGACCAATAAAGTCAAATGCCCGGTCACCATCATCCCGGTGGCCAATTATACACATGACATGCCCTATACCCTGCCGGTAAAACCTTCCCCGAATCTGAATACCCAGCAATCGATTTTACTGTACCCGTCTACCTGTTTATTTGAAGGCACTTATCTGAATCATGGACGGGGTACCTACTTCCCCTTCACCATCATTGGCAGTCCGGCATTGAAAGGAAAATACGAATTCAGTTTTACCCCCACCGGCATTAAAGG
>CAZLRY010000115.1:0-3686 GCA_964561675.1 uncultured Chitinophaga sp. | reverse complement strand
GTCCGGCATTGAAAGGAAAATACGAATTCAGTTTTACCCCCACCGGCATTAAAGGCATGTCGGAAACGCCCTTGTTTATGAACCAGCTTTGTTATGGTCTGGACCTGCGCAATTATGATGTGACTGAATTAAGAAAAACAAAACAAATCAACCTCCAATGGATGATTGAATTATATAAATCCTCGCCGAATAAAGAACAGTTTTTCGACAACAAACTAAGTAAAGAAATGGGGGTCATCGAAAAACTTACAGGCCACGCATTATTCCGCCAGCAGATCATAGAAGGAAAATCCGAAAAGGAAATCCGTGCCAGTTGGGAACCTGGTCTGAGTGCATACAAAATAACGCGGAAAAAATACCTGTTGTATCCGTAAAGCAACCTGTTTGCAGTACGACTTCTGATTTTTTTAGAAAGATTAAAAAAACCGCCTGCCACCCGGGCGGTTTTTTTATTCTCTTCCGCCCACAATTCTTACCCGCCAATGATTCAACTCATTAACCGAAATGACTAGCAACCATAACGCAGCCATGAATACATGGAAGCACCTAATTTATGTAAAGGTATTTTACGGAATGGTAGTTGAAGTACTACCAGTGATTCATTGAATAATCTACTTCGTAGAACTTCTTCCTGGTGTTACTTTGTATCAGCAATTAAGACAATATCCCCGCTGCCTCACAGAGCGGAAAAATGAAAAGCCGGCCAATCCGCATCCGTTGAAAAAACCGTATCCGACGAAAACCAAGACGCAGACTGTATCCTGTGAAAAATTATTGTCCGTGAAAAACCCGTTTTACATCCGACCTGTTGAAAAACCACTTGTGAATCCGATCCATGAAAATCAGCTAATCCGTACCCAGATGGAATCCAATCCGCACTTTAAAAAAAACAGCATGGCAACAGCGCTTATGAGCAACAACAATCAGGGACCAAGCATTACGCTGGACCGATTGGTACATGCATTGATTAATGTAAAACTGGAAAGCGTGGTGAGAAAGCAAAGCTTTTTCATCAATGAAATCCAGCGCAATGTACCACTGATGGCCGATCGGAACGTGGTCACGAATGTACTCGATTCGCTCCTGCAGAACGTACTCAATGAAACCCATAGCAGTTGTATCCGGATCTCGGCAAAAGAATACAGCCAGGTATTGCTGATCCATATATACGACAACCATGAAGCGGACTATGGTGTGAAAAATGTGGTATCTGAACTGGTCAGGGTTGAGGCAAAAAAAATAGGTGGTTTTGTGGGCATCACCCGCCACCAGAAAAACCAGACCGTTATCGCATTCAGCTTTCCCAATGTACCAATGGCCGCATGAGGCACAGAAACAAAATTGCTTCAAGACGAACACGCAAAAAGGGCAACCCAACCGGGATGCCCTTTTTGATTTTGACCGGTGATCAACCCCTGCTTTTGCCGGAAAAAAAACGGGAATTTTGGGATATACGGTTGCTCCCCTGCAAGTCATTTTGCATATCTTGTACCCTTTATGAGTACCAGGTACTGCTTACTTTTCATCGGTATTTTATATACGTTCAGGCTATCCGCCCAGGACGCATCTGTATTTCGTCCCGATTCTTCCCAAAGAGAATTAAAGGCGCATCTCATCCGGCATGCGATTAAACTCGACGGCAAACTGGATGAGGATGACTGGAAATCAGCAGGCCCCTCCCCCGGGTTTACCCAGATAGAACCTCTTCAGGGACAAACACCCAATTTCGCCACTACAGTGAAAGTGTTGTATAACCGCCAATATCTTTATTTTGGTGTTTTCTGCCGTGACTCAGTCGGTAAAAAATCTATCCGCGCCACCGATTTCAAAAGGGATTTCAATACCCGTCAACACGATCATATCGGCCTTTCCTTTGATGGTTTTAATGACCAGCGGAATTCCATGGCTTTATATACAAATGCGTATGGCGTACAACGGGATCTCCTGAATTTTGATGATATGTACACTGACCTGGACTGGGACGGACTGTGGAAAGTCAGAACCACCCGTACTGACTCGGGCTGGTATGCTGAAATGGCGGTGCCCTGGCAAACCCTACGTTATCCCCGGAAAAAAGACAGTATTCAGCAATGGGGGTTTAATATTTACCGGAACCGGCGTTTATCCAATGAAATCAGTGCATTTTCAGCTTACCCCCGTTCTTTTTCTTTTTTGCGCATGGCTTATTCGGGCAAACTGACCAACCTGGAACCACCCCCTCCGGGACGCAACCTTCGGATACAGCCCTATATATTGACATCATATGATCGCTATAAAAATAATACCAGTATCTCAGATCCTGAAAAAACAGCATTCCGTTATGGGGGCGATATAAAATGGGCGATCACTCCACACAGTATTCTTGATCTGACTTTCAATACCGATTTTGCCCAGGCCGATGCCGACCGCCAGGTAAATAATGTAACCCGGTTTTCGGTTTTCTTTCCAGAACGTCGCCAGTTTTTCCTGGAGAATGCTTCCCTTTTTGGAACCGGTGTCGCCCCTTCAGAAGATCTTTCCGGAGGCAGTATGCGCATACAACCTTTTTTCAGCCGGCGGATCGGACTGGACGATAGCGGAAACCCAATACCGATTGATGCCGGTGGCCGCTTTGTGTACCGCTCTGCCAAAAATAATATCGGCGCTATGCTGATGCATCAGCAGGGATCTTCCATTATGCCCGCTACCGATTTTTTTGTGGGTCGGTTTTCCCATAACCTCGGAAGATTGAACCGGATCGGAGGATTGGTCACCGCCCGTAATAACAGCCAGGGACATAATATTGTCAGCACCATGGATGGATTCTTCCGGTTAAGTGAATCACATCAGCTCAATATGATGGTCTCCCATTCCAGTACCAGTGCAACCGGTAAACAGGGCCTTTCCGGCTCTGCCCAGTATTACTATGTCAATAATCAATGGAAAATCTGGTGGACCCAATCCTTTGTATCCAAAAATTTCAATCCGGAAATGGGCTTTGTTTCCAGGAATGATGTGATTGCCACCACCCCAGGCGTGTTCTGGTATTACCGCGGAAAGAATTTGCCCTTTCCAAAACTGATCCGGGCCTTTGAACCAGGGGCCTGGTTTGAAATGTATCACCAGGCTTCGACAGGTGAGCTTACGGAACGCACTATCTCGGTGAATCCGATATGGTTTAATTTTCAACAAGGTGGCTATATTGGATACATACTGAATCACAGTTTCCAGCGGCTGACTGACATTTTCTCCCCAGTTGGTATTGATATAGTACCTGGTGATTATAATTATTATAATCATCAGATCTATTACAGCACTGATCCATCCAGAAAAATCAGTGGTGGATTTGATTTTTCTTTCGGAGATTATTTTGATGGTAAACTAACCAGTACGAATACCAGGCTGCAACTCTCGCCTTCCCCGCATTTCAGTCTGCTCGCCCAATACAACCGGCTTCACTTTGATGAAGTCGGTACACCCTCCATCAGTAAAAAAACGGACCTGTACACCCTATCCGGCCGGTTTGCCTTAAATCCAAGGATGCAACTGATCGGATTTTACCAACTGAATTCGGAAAACAACCTCGGAAACTACAACCTGCGCTTCTCCTGGGAGTATCAACCCCTGTCCTATATTTATTTAGTATTCAATCACCGGGGATTCGACAATGTACTCGCAAAAAGACAGACCGAAGATCATTCAATTAT
>CAZLRY010000114.1:0-9115 GCA_964561675.1 uncultured Chitinophaga sp. | reverse complement strand
TATTCAGTGGCCGTTGCCAGGATACCCGGCGCCGCTGCCCAGCACCGGGTATTCAGTGGCCGTTGCCAGGATACCCGGCGCCGCTGCCCAGCACCGGCTCACCTGTGATTCCATCTTTACCGGTACGATGTATGGGATTGGTTACTTTGAAAGTTATGGATATAATGTTGGCACTTTTATCAATAACCTGAATTATTACAGCGAAATAAAAAATACATTCAGCAGCACAACCACTGACTCATTTACCTGTCCTAAAACTCCTGTACGACTTTTTGTTAAGGTAGGTTATCCAGCCACCCGCATTCACTGGAAACTCAGCCAGGTACCTGGATTGACCCCGGGCACAGATTCAATTATTGTAAACCCGGTTCCTGTACGCACTGAACTATTGAACGGCAGGAACTACTATGTATATACTTTACAGCAGGATTTTTCCTTTGCCAATTCAGGTACCTATTATATTCCTGTTTCTTATTCGGCTAACGTGATCGAAAATTGCAACCAGACCGAAAATGCACAGGTAAAAGTAGTGGTTCGTCCGGGACCCAAGGCCGACTTCAGCTTCCCCTCGCCCTCCTGCCTGATCAATACGATTCCCTTTACCGGTACCTCGGTTCCCGGTACATTTAATATCAATAACTACACCTGGTTCTTTCATGATAATACAACGGTCAATGCGGTGAATGCCAGCAAGCTTTATCCCGCACCGGGCAACTATGATGTACGCTACCGCATCCTCGCCGATAATGGTTGCGCCGGTGATACTACCAAAACAGTAACCATTCTGGAAAACCCGACCGCCGCATTCAGCATCAGTGGTAATATCTGTACCAAAGACTCCGTCCGCATAACCGATGCATCATCGGTTCCGGTAGGCACTATCAGCAGCTGGTACTGGAACTTCGGCGATGGCAACAGTACTACACTAACTAATAATACACCGTTCTATCATCAATACAATACAGCAGGAAATTATACCATTTACCTGGTGACAACCTCCTCCAACGGCTGTAAGAGTGATACCACCCGTATCCCCGTAACAGTCTTACCAAGACCAACAGCCAGCTTTACCACGGGCGGCAATGTCTGTCTCGGTGACTCAATCCGTTTCGTAGATGCCTCAACGCCGGCCGCATCAATCAGCAGCTGGAGCTGGAACTTTGGCGATACACGTTCAGAGATTCGTACCAACAATGCGCCATTCTTTCATACTTATACCAGCACCGGCAATTTCAACGTCACCCTGGTGGTCACCGGTAGTAATACCTGTGCCAGTGACACGTTCCGCTTTACAGTGAACGTGAGCAGCAAACCACCCGCCACTTTTAATGTTTCAGGAAAACCATGTACAGATAGTCTATTCAGTTTTACGTCTTCCGTACCACCCGGTGGTGCTAATCCTCCCACCTGGTACTGGAATTTCGGAGATAACCAAACAGGAAACTCCTCCGTATCGAACAGCATTACCCATGCTTATTCCAATGCCGCATCAGGCATTGTGGTGAAACATTGGGTCAGTTACGCGGCTGGTTGCGCCAGTGATACCGCTTTCATGAGTCTGCCGGTGATTATTGCAAACCCGGTGGCTTCCTTTAGTATCATTGGCGATACACTTTGTGAAAAGAAACCGATCACGCTGACTTCCACGGTGACCGGTACCCATTTCTGGAACTGGACCCTGGGACCCACAACAACCAATGCCACTCCGCCGTTTACACACCAGTTTACGACTGCAGGCACTTACGACATTCGACTCTTTCTCTCAAACCCGGAAGGCTGTAAATCCGCCCCGGTGAGTCAATCGATCACGATTAACCCGATTCCAGCCATCAATGCAGGTCCGGATAAAATGATCAATGCCGGATCCTCCACCACGATTGATGCATCTATCACTAACCCCGGCAATTATTCTTTCCTCTGGACGCCTTCCATTTATCTTGATGCGGCTACTATTTTGAATCCTGTTTCCACACCGGATAATACCACCACGTATACCATTCAGGCTTTTGATAAAGTAACGAACTGTATCGGTACGGATGAAGTAATCATCAGTCCGATTACCGGTCTGTATATTCCTTCAGCTTTTACTCCGAATGGAGATGGTAAAAATGACAGCTGGCAGATTCCGGGACTCGCCCTTTATCCGGATGCGGTAGTAACCGTATTTAACCGGGCAGGACAGATAGTCTTTAATCAGAATGGTTATACGACCAGTCCCTGGGATGGTACATTAAAAGGAGCAAAGCAGCCTATGGCGGTCTATGTATATATGATCCGGTTAAATGATGCCGCCAACCGCGTGCTGAAAGGAACCGTGAGCATTATCCGCTAATGCAGCGTCAACCTATTTTTACGCATGTTCTCTGTTCTCCGATATTGTCTTTTGCTGACAGGGATCTTCTTCCTTTGTTTCAATACCCACGCACAACCGCAAAAATCAAATAAAGGAAAAGAGTTCTGGCTGGGATACGGACACAATGTCTTGTTTACCCAGGGCGGAAATACCCAGAACATGGTGCTGTACCTGAGTGCCGAAGCAGCAGCCAATGTTACAATTAGTGTAAATGGTACTTCCTGGAGCCAGACGGTTTCAGTACCTGCCAACACCGTGGATGCGACGGTGATTATTCCCAAAACCGGTCCTGAAGATGCCCGCATTCTGAATGAAGGACTGTCAACCAAGGGCATTCATATCGTCAGTGATACCCCCATCGTGGTCTATGCCCACCAGCAGGGAAGTGTATCCTCCGGTGCCACCATGCTGATGCCGGTGGAAACCTATGGTTACACTTATTACTCGCTCAACTTCACGCAGCTCTCCAATTATCCCGATAGTTACTCCTGGTTTTTTGTAGTGGCTGCCGAAAATAATACGCGCTTACAAATCACGCCCGCTGATTCCACCGTTGGAGGTTGGCTACCAAATCAAACCTATACCATCAATTTGAACAGGGGTGAGATATATAATGTCTTTGGTAAAACAACCGGGACCTATACCGGCAAGGATATGAGCGGGAGTAAAATTGTGTCTGTACCCGGTGCCGATGGCAACTGTCATCCCGTAGCTGTATTCTCCGGCAGCAGCCGCAATATCATCTGCTCACAAGGCAATGGAGGCGAAGTGATGCAGCAACAGATTTTCCCCGCCAATGCATGGGGCACACGTTACCTCACCTATCATACGGTCATGAATCCGAATGGTGATATCACCAGCCCTTTCCTGAATTATTACCGGGTGGCGGTCCGTAAACCGGGTACAGTAGTAAAACGAAACGGAGTTCCCTTAACCGGACTGATCAATAATTTTTACTACGAATTCACCAGCGATACCGGGGATTTTATCGAAGCCGATGCACCCATACTCGTGGCCCAATACGCCGTTTCCATCAATGCGTGCACCGGCATCATCGATCCGCCTCTCGGTGATCCTGAAATGCTTTTTCTGAGTCCCATTGAACAAGGGGTGAAATCAGCCCGATTCTTTGCCACCCGAAAGGAAGCCATTGATATCACATTTATCAATATCATGATTCCGCAAACCGGACTGGCTACTTTACGGATTGATGGCATAGCCCCTGATGCTGCTGAATATTTTACACATCCGGCCAATCCGGACTATACCGTAGTAGTGCGTCGTTTCCTAGGTGCACCGGTACAACATAGCATCAGCAGTGACTCTTTATTCATTGCTTCTGTGTATGGCGCCGGTTATTTCGAAAGCTATGGCTACAATATGGGCACCATGGTGAATGACCTCAATAGCCGGTCGGGTTACCTGAATGTGTTCAATAGCTCCGGATTGGCGGATACCATGACCTGTCCGAATTCTCCCTTTCGTCTCTCCCTGAAACTGGCCTATAAAGCCACGCGTATTCACTGGCGGTTAAGCCAGGTACCCGGATTAAATCCGAATACCGATTCCATACAAATCAACCCGGTACCGTTGGATTCAGCCTTCATTAACGGAAGAAAATATTATCACTATACCCTGCAACAGGATTTCACCCTGGCCCGCACCGGCAGCTATGATATCCCGGTTGACTATTCCGCTCCGGAAATTGATGCCTGTAATCAAACGGAGTTTACCAGCATCCGCCTTATCGTCAAAGAAGGACCCAAACCGGATTTTACCATTTCAGATCCGGCCTGTCTTGCTGATGCCATTGTATTTACCGGTACTTCCAATACGAATGGTTTTACGATCAGCACTTACTTATGGCGTTTTGAAGATAACACAACCGCCATTACGCAAAACAGCTCCAAACAATTTACCACGGCCGGTAATCAGTCCGTTCAATACCGGCTTATTACCAGTAATGGCTGTATCAGCGATACCACAAAAACGATCACGATTCATCCTAACCCGGTCGCCGACTTTACCATCAGTGGCGCTCCGTACTGTACAGATAAAGAACTGACCATTCGTTCCACCCTGGGTGGTATCAGTCAGTGGAACTGGGACCTGGGCAATGGCAGCAGCACAGGCATTCCCCCCTTTACACATCAGTATGCAACGGCCGGCAGTTACGCGGTCAGACTGATCACTACCAATGCGGCGGGTTGTTTATCCACTCCTGCCATACAAAATATTACCATCAACCCGACCCCGGTTGTATATGCAGGTCCCGATACGGTTATCCGCGCCGGAACAGCAGTAACGCTGCCCGCAACCGTTACCCCGGCCGGTAATTACCAGTATACCTGGATGCCATCCACTTATCTCAGTTCGGCTTCGGTTCTTAACCCGGTCTGCACCCCTGTTTTCAGCACGCAATATGCATTGCTGGTGACCGAAACCGGCAGCGGTTGTGCGGCAAAGGATGAAGTGCTGGTGACGGCCATAGCTGGTTTGTTCATTCCCACGGGCTTTACCCCCAATGGAGATGGGAAAAATGATGCCTGGACCATTCCAGGACTGGCCCTGTATCCCGGTGCAAGGGTGGCCGTATTTAACCGGACCGGACAGCTGCTCTATGAAAGCAGCGACTATACCCGTCATCCCTGGGATGGCCGTTACCGCGGACAACTGCAGCCCACGGGTGTGTATATATACTTAGTTGAGTTAAAAGATGATAGCCGGCAAATCCTGAAAGGGACACTCAGCCTGATACAATAAGTTTATAGAATTAATTCTACAAAAAGCCAAAAGAAAAGATGGAAATTAGTGCCTTGATGAACGACCTGATCAACGAATTGCCCGCCGTAAAACTGAATCCTGTAATGCAGCCGAAAATTCTCATCGCAGATGATCACAGCATGATCCGCAAAGGACTGAAGCTGCATGTCCAGCTCACACTGGGCTTTACTGATATTGAGGAAGTAGGCACCTGTAATGAACTGATGAAGGAACTGGTGAAGAATAAATTCACCCACCTGATCCTCGATATCATACTCTCTGACGGAAATACGCTCGAAGTAATTCCGAACATCCGTCGGGTGTACCCGGACCTGAATATCCTGGTCTTCTCCATGCAGCCGGCTGAGATCTATGGCGAAGCGGTGAAGCAATATGGCATTAATTATTATATGTCCAAATCAGTGGGGGAAGACGAAATGATCCTGACCCTGCAAAAGTTCATCCAGAACGAACTCCCGCAAAAAAGAAACGATATCCATCATCAGGACAATCCCTTCAAGACCCTGGCACCCCGTGAACTCGAGATCCTGCATTATGTATTAAAAGGCATCGGTACCAAGGAGATCTCCGAGAACCTGAACCTGAAGATGAATACGGTATCTACCATTAAGACCCGCATTTACGAAAAAACCAATGCCGGGAATATCAAGGAACTGATCGAACTCGCCACGCTCTACAACGTGAATTATTAACCCGGATACAGTAACTTGTTGGGTAATTGTATGATCGCCCACCGTTTTTTACTGCTCCTGTATTTTACCAGCTGCTTGCTGACCGTCCATTCGCAGTCGGTTGCGGAATACCATATCCGGCAATACACTACGGATAACGGTATGCCTTCCAATGGCGTTAAAAACATGCAATGGGATGAGGAAAACGGGTTTCTCTGGATTGCCACCGAAGCCGGTATGTCGCGGTACAACGGACTGGACTTTACCAACTTTACAAAAGAAAATACGGCCGGACTCTCCCACGAACGGATGGCTTATGTGGTGAAGAACGACCGGGGACAGCTCTTTGTCTCCGATGTAAGCAATAATATCCTGCAGGTAAAAGCCAATAAACTGCAATACTTGCCCACCCCCGAAGCGGACAAAGTCATTGGCTTTAAAAAAAGATACTACCTGAATTACTATGGCAGCGGGCAATCGAAGAAAATACTTTCCTTTATTCTGAAAACCGGTAATACCGGCTGGGACCGGGTTTTCCGTTTGACTGATTCATCGATACTGGTTGTTGACAACGCACGGAATTATTATTACAGTAAACAAGGGGAAGATAGTTTCCACCGGTTATCATTGGACAAAAAAATCATCCGGGAATTCATGGTGAATGACCAGGTCTTCTTCCTGGATGATAACTACCAGTGCTGGACCGGGGGCAAAGATTTCAGTTCCTTTATCCCGGTGAGCCAGCCTGCAAACATTCAATCCATTTTTAAGGATAAGGATTTCTGGTTATTCTGGGATAACGGGATGAAAAACCCGATCGCTTTCTCCGGTACCAATGCCTGGTTGCTTGATATGCAGGATGGAAAATTACAGGCCGAACTGATCTGTACGGCTATTCCTTCCTATTCCTATATCCGTTTTGCCCAATACAGCCGGAAAAACAAAATGCTGTTTTTGGGTACTGATTCAAAAGGGATTATTGTCATCAATGAAAACAGGGTGCGCTCCGTCAAGAAAAAGAATATCGACATGCGGGAACGCAATGCCTATTATTCACAACTGGAGCTGCCTGGCGGTAATGTACTCACCAATGAAGGACATGTACTGGGAGATGGCCCTGTTCCAGACCGTCTGCCAGTAAATGGAAAATTCAATTATACCATCAGCCGGATTGGTGATTCACTCTGGTACGCACAATCCAGTGCGGCGTTAAAAGGACAGACCCTCCTTCACCGCTATAATTATAAAACCGGGGAAACCTATATCTACAAAAACCTGTTTCCAATCCAGGAAAGTTTTGCAATCAGGCGTTCAGGTGACTCCCTGTACCTCGTAACTTCCCGCGGACTCGGGATACTCACGGATGACGCTATTCAAATGCTGTTTCATCCACCCGTAACCCGGGGGAACATCGCCGCACCGTATACCATGCAGGAATTTACACCTGGCGTACTGGGTGTGGCTTCCTGTGATGGTTTGATCCTTTATGATATAAAGAAGAAAACCACCGATACCCTGATCAGCGAACCCGGCTATTGTATCCGGAGTATCTGGAAATACAAGGACTATATTTTCATTGGCAGTTATGGGAAAGGATTCTATATCTGGAAAAACGGCCGGTTAAAATCCATGCCTCTTGATAAAAACAATTTTCTTCAGTATACACACTGCTTTGTAGCCGATACGGCCGGTTTCTGCTGGATGAGCACCAACCGGGGTTTATTTAAAGCACAACTTGCTGACCTGATCGATGCTTTTGAAAATAACCGATCACAGGTCTACTATCATTATTACGGGAAAAATGATGGCATGGATATCACCGAAATGAATGGGGGTTGTGCTCCCTGCGCCATTGAACTGCAAAACAAAACGATTTCATTTCCTACGATGGATGGGCTGCTTTGGGTCAATACCGAAAAAGCCAGACCCTTGTTGCCGGAGGGAAATGTGTATGTGGATGAATTCACCGCAGGCAACCGGAAGATCAACCCGGATTCATTGGAATTTATACCTGTTTCTCCCAAGGCCCGGGATATTACAGTCAAAATCGGTTTTGCCGCCTGGTGCAATAAAGAAAATATTTATCTCGACTACCAGCTCAATGGCCGTAACGAATGGATTCCCGTAGATGTGAATAATGGGGCTTATATAAAATTCAGTAACCTGCAGCCCGGTACCTACACCCTGGTGATCCGCAAAATGAATGGTTTTGGGGTAAATAACTATTCATTTAAGGAAATCAAATTTATAATCAGCACGCCCTGGTACCAGCAATGGTGGTTTTACCTGCTCAGCATACTGGCCGTCCTGGGTGGTATCAGTCTTTATCTCCGTTACAGAACCCGCCAGTATGAAGTCCGTCAACGAAAACTGGAACAACAGGTGGCGGAAAAAACAAAAGAACTCCAGGAACAAAATGAAGTGCTTGAAAAAAACAATAGCATCAAGACCCGCCTGATCTCCATCATCAGTCATGATATCGTAACCCCATTGAAATTCCTCAACGTGGCCGGTAAGAACCTGATTGAAAAACGAAAACTGATGAGTGAGGACCTGCAGGTGGAAACCTTAAAAGAAATCACCAATACCTCACAGGAACTGCAGCTGCTCTCCACCAATATCCTCAACTGGATCAAGTATCAGAATGAAAACCGCCGGCTGGTAAAAGAAAATTTCAACCTGCATGAAATGGTGGCGCAGCTACTGGGTCTGCTGCAATCATTGGCCAGGCAGAAAAAACTGATCATTCTCAATAATGTGGACCCGGCTCTCGAGATTCATCAGTACTACGAACCCTTGAAGATTCTCATTTATAACCTGCTCACCAATGCGATTCATTTTACGGAGAAAGGCGCCATTGTAGTATCAGCCGTAAAAGAAAACGGACATATCACGGTTTCCGTCAAAGATGAAGGCATTGGCATGAGTCCCGAGCAGATCCAGCGGTTGATGGCCGAAGAGGTAGTGATTACTTCCGCCAATGTAGATAATAAGAAAGGACATGGACTGGGCTACCTTATTATTAAAGACCTGTTGAAAACAATGGATGCAAAACTCCATATTGAAAGTAAAAAAGGAGAGGGCGCTCTCGTATCCATTCAAATGCAAATCTGATATGTACCGCACTATCTTAATAGTTTTCCTGCTATCCTGCTGCAATGCAGCAGGCATCAACGCACAGTCATCTGTAGTATTGGTGAACCAGCACCGCCCTTCAAAAAAAATTGTCCTGAAAAATGAATCGGATGTTTTTTTTATAACGGCCAAAGGGAGTTATAACGGCTCCATCCTTTCAACAACTGATTCA
>CAZLRY010000113.1:0-9211 GCA_964561675.1 uncultured Chitinophaga sp. | reverse complement strand
CAGTGGGGAGAAGTGGAAAGTTATGAGGGTAAACCCGGCTGGATCTGTAATACCTGCCGGTTTGATAAGAAAAGTGCGAAAGACTGGGTGATCGAAGGACCTTCTAATGTAAACCGGCATTCGGTGATCTCACAAGGTCATTATGTGGGAATGCAAAAGCCCAAAGAGACCATGCCGGAAGTAATGGGAGGAAGGGCGCCTAAACTCTTAATGGATATCCATGATGTGAGTGGCGTGAATACGATTGATATCAGTGCCTTACCCGGACCGGCTACAAGTTTAAATTATAAGAAGAACGAACAATAAACGATGGACATGCATTTACTGGTAATCGATCTTTGGTTCATACTCGGGAAAGCGACCCTGATCGCCTGTATTATCGGGCTCTCTTTCTTTGTGGCCATGTATACCACCCTGGCGGAACGTAAAGTGGCTGGCTGGCTGCAGGATCGCCATGGTCCGAACCGGGCAGGTCCTTTTGGTATCTTCCAACCACTGGCCGATGGAGGTAAACTTTTTTTCAAGGAAGAAATTATTCCGCTGGCTTCAAATAAGTTTCTTTTTCTCCTTGGGCCTGGACTCGCCATGGTGACCTCCCTGGTAACCAGTACCGTGATTCCCTGGGCAGCACCGGTAACCACCGCCACCGGAACATTCCCTGTTCAGGTAGCCGATGTGGATATGGGCATCCTGATTGTTTTCAGTGTGGTCAGTGTGGGTGTATATGGGATCATGATCGGAGGATGGGCCTCAAATAATAAATTCTCCCTGATCGCCGCAATTCGGGGTGCGTCCCAGATGGTGTCGTATGAACTGCCGATGGGACTGGCCCTGATTGCCGTCATATTCATGACCGGCTCGCTGAAGATGAGTGAGATTGTGAGTCACCAGGCCGAACACGGAATTAACTTCCTGTATCAGCCGCTCGGCTTTATCATCTTTTTCATTTGTGCCCTGGCCGAATGTAACCGTACCCCGTTTGACTTGCCGGAAGCGGAGAACGAACTGAACTTTGGTTATCACCAGGAATATTCGTCCATGAAACTGGGCTTTTATCTTTTTGCAGAGTATATCAATATGTTTGTGAGTGCGGCGGTGATGGCCACCCTTTATTTCGGAGGGTACGACATCCCGTTTGTGAATGAAGCAAGCTGGGGCCTTGAATCATGGATAATGTCGGCGATCAGTTTTGGAATCCTGATGATTAAGATCGCGGTCATCCTTTTCGTGTTTATCTGGATCCGCTGGACCATCCCGCGTTTCCGGTACGACCAGCTGATGAACCTGGGCTGGAAGAAACTGATTCCGCTGGCCCTGATCAATATGATTATCAGTGCGGCGGTGATGCTGTGGTTGAAGAAGTGAGTGGTGAGTGGTGAGTAGGGGTTGTCACCCTGCTTGTCCCGCCATATGCGGGGAGCTTGCCGAAGGGTGAAAAAGGGAAAATAGTAAAACAGATTTTCGAAATTTTTAAAAGCTGTAAAGCTTTATGACATTAACAAACAGATCAAAACCGGTGGATCGGAAACCGATGACTTTCCTGGAGAGCATTTATCTCTGGAATATCATGAAGGGTATGGGCATTACGATCAGTCACCTGTTTAAAAAGAAAGCCACGATTCAATACCCCGAACAGAAAAGGAGCTTTTCCAAAGTGTTCAGGGGACTCCATGTGCTGAATCGTGATGCGGAAGGAAGGGAAAATTGTACAGCCTGCGGATTATGCGCCGTGGCCTGTCCGGCGGAAGCAATTACGATGGAAGGTGCCGAACGACTTCCGGGTGAAGAGCACCTGTACCGCGAAGAAAAATATGCAGCTAAATATGAGATCAATATGCTGCGTTGCATTTTCTGCGGACTCTGCGAAGAGGCCTGTCCCAAAGACGCGATCTACCTGTCACAAACCTTTGCCCCGGCCAATTACGGACGGAAGGGCTTTATCTATAAGAAAGATGACCTCCTGATCCCGCACCCCGTGCTGGAAAAAGAGGCTTACCTGAAGGCATTGGGGGAAAAAGCAACAAATAACTAAGAATGACTAACGGCTTATAAGAAATGAACATTACAATAATTGATATACTCTGGTGGTTCCTCTCGGTGGTGGCTATTTTCAGCGCCCTGATGATGGTGACCAGTAAGAATCCTGTCTACAGCGTGCTGTGGCTGATTGCCACATTCTTTGCAATCTCCGGCCACTATATCCTGCTCAATGCCCAGTTCCTGGCGATCGTGAACATTATTGTTTATGCCGGGGCGATCATGGTATTGTTCCTGTTTGTGATCATGTTGATGAACCTGAATAAGGAAACAGAACCACAAAAGAACCGCTGGCTGAAAATTGCCGGCGCTTTGGCTGGCGGCTGTCTGATGCTGATCTTGGTGGCTGCGTTAAAAGATGCGGCAGCAAAGGAACAGGTTGCGTCAGTGAATCAGGGAAACATCGGGTTGATCAAAAACCTCGGAAAAGAACTCTTTACCACGTATGTGGTACCGTTTGAAATCAGCAGTGTTTTGTTTCTGAGTGCAATGGTGGGAGCCGTGGTGATCGGGAAGAAAGAGTAAAAATTTAATTAACGGGGTGGGGAGGAAAACCTGATTCACCCGCCTTCTAAATGTACGATATGCCGATACTTAATTATATCATCCTGTCGATTGCCTTGTTCAGCATTGGCATAGTGGGGGTACTTACCCGCCGCAATGCGATCATCATATTCATGTGCATAGAACTCATGCTGAATGCCGTGAACCTGCTCCTCGTGGCCTTTTCCAAAATGCATATGAACACGGCTTTCAAAGCGGGTGACCTGGCCGGAACAGCCGGTACCGACGGACAGATCTTTGTATTTTTTATCATGGTGGTGGCGGCAGCGGAAGTCAGCGTGGGACTGGCCATTATTGTAATGATGTACCGTAATATACATTCGGTGGATGTGAATTTTTTAAACCGATTAAAACAGTAGGCCCCGGACGGGAAATAGTATATGAATAACGCTTTACAGATAGTTTACCTGATCCCTCTGCTGCCCTTGCTGGGCTTCCTGATCAACGGGCTGGGCAGAAACTATTTATCCAAAACACTGATCGGCCTGATTGGCTCGGGTAGTATTCTCGGTTCACTCATACTCAGCATCTGGGTATTTATGCAGGTGCAGGGAGGCAATACGTTTGTAGCGGAGTATTTTAATTTTATCGCTGTTGACAAACTGGTTATTCCCTTTGCGTTGAAGATCGACCAGCTTTCTGCTGTTTTCCTGCTGATCATTACCGGCGTCGGATTCCTGATACATGTGTATTCGGCTTCCTATATGCACGAAGAGAAGCCCGGCCATTTCGGACGCTATTTTGCTTACCTCAATCTCTTTGTTTTCTCCATGTTGCTGCTGGTTATGGGCGCCAACCTGGTGATCCTGTTTATCGGGTGGGAGGGGGTGGGACTCTGTTCATACCTGCTGATCGGCTATTGGTTCAAAAAACAGGAGTATAATAAAGCGGCCAATAAAGCTTTTATCATGAACCGGATCGGGGACCTGGCGTTCCTCATCGCGATCTTCTGGCTGATCGCAAGGGCAGGTACCGTTTCTTTTGATGAATTGTTTACAGCTGTTAACCTGGCAAAACTCAGCGCTTTAGATATTACCGTGATTACCTTGTTACTCTTTATCGGGGCTACGGGTAAAAGTGCACAGATTCCGCTTTATACCTGGTTGCCGGATGCCATGGCGGGTCCCACACCAGTGTCCGCCCTGATCCACGCGGCTACCATGGTCACGGCTGGTATTTATATGATAGCCCGTAGTCATGTGTTGTATAGTATGGATGCGGCCGAACTGACACGCAATATCATCACCTATACCGGAATGGCAACCGCTTTACTGGCCGCTACCATTGCGTTGAAACAAAACGATATTAAAAAAGTATTGGCTTATTCCACCGTGAGCCAGCTGGGCTTTATGTTCGTGGCCCTGGGTACAGGGGCCTATGTAGCTGCTGTATTCCATGTAATGACCCATGCTTTTTTCAAAGCCCTGTTATTCCTGGGTAGTGGATCCGTGATCCATGCAATGGGCGGAGAACAGGATATCCGGAATATGGGCGGACTGGGTAAGAAAATGAAGATCACGTATGGTACTTTTATGGTTGGGTGTATTGCAATCGCCGGTATACCTCCGTTCAGCGGCTTCTTCTCCAAAGACGCCATCCTGTTAAGTGCTTTTATGAAGAGTCCGGTTTTGTATGCAGTAGCCGTATTTACCGCCTTACTGACCGCGTTCTATATGTTCCGTTTGCTTATTATCACATTCACAGGCAAATTCAGGGGTACAGATGAGCAGGCGCATCACCTGCATGAAAGCCCCATGGCCATGACCCTGCCGTTGATCATACTGGCTGTGTTATCCATTGTTGGCGGACTGGTTGGCATTCCGGAAGTGATCCGTGAGGGTGGCGATAAACTGAGTGCTTTCCTGGCACCAGCGGTAAGTTCCATGCCACACGAACATCATTTATCACACAGTGACGAATACCTGCTGATGGGTATTTCCACCGGACTTGTATTGGCAACAATTCTTGCGGCCATTATGGTTTACCGGAATTACCAGCGGAAAGAGGCCACCGGATTTGCCAAAGTACTTGAGAACAAGTGGTATGTGGATGAGTTATATGACCGCATCATTGTACAACCCCTGCATTGGTTAGGTGGGTTCCTGAAAGACATTTTTGACCTGAAAGTGGTGGATGGGTTAGTGAACGGAGCCGGCCGCCTGGTGAACTACGGCAGCCGTCAATTGAGGCTCCTGCAAAGCGGACAGGTAGGCAGTTATGTCTTACTGATGGTGCTGAGTATGGTGTTGATTTTTGCAATTCAATTTTTTCTGAGAAAATAAATCCACCGCCAAAGGCGGGCTATTGATATGATCGCATTCTTACTGATACTGATTCCCCTGGCCACAGGGTTGCTTAGCTTCCTCATCCGGGAAGAAAAGACGGCAAAGGCATTTGCTTTTTTAGCCTCTCTGGCCACATTGGCTGTCTCCTTACTGGGCCTGACCCTGATGAATTCCGAAAGCAATCTGCAATTCAGCGCCCCATGGATGAGTTCGCTGGGCAGCAGTTTTGCGCTGAAGATTGACGGAATGGGACAGGTGCTTTGCCTGCTGACCGCTATTGCATACCCGCTTACCTTCCTGGGTACCTGGCAGGCTTCCCCGAAAAATGCCAATCGCTTTTTTGGACTCATGCTGTTGGCGCAGGCAGGTATGATGGGGGTGTTCCTGGCCAATGATGCTTTGTTATTTTATTTCTGCTGGGAACTGGCATTAATTCCGATGTATTTTCTGGCCTCCCAGTGGGGTGGGGAAAAGCGGATCGCAGTCACTTTTAAATTCTTTGTGTATACCTTCCTTGGCTCCTTGCTGATGCTGATCGGTATTTTATACCTGCAATCACAGACGCCGGATCATTCATTTGGACTCAGTGCATTTTACAAGCTGAAGATTCCGGCCAGTGAGCAGCTATGGTTGTTCTGGCTGTTCTTTGTGGCATTTGCGATCAAGATGCCCCTCTTTCCCTTCCATACCTGGCAGCCGGATACCTACGAACAGGCGCCTACGGCTACCACAATGATCCTCAGCGGGGTCATGGTTAAAATGGGCCTGCTCGGTCTGATCCGCTGGCTGATGCCGGTATTACCACTGGCTTCTTTCCAATGGGGCGATGTAGTAATGATCCTCGCAGTGATCGGGATCATTTATGCCTCGCTGGTGGCCATTCGTCAGGATGACCTGAAACGACTGATCGCGTACTCCTCGATTGCACATATCAGCCTGATGGCGGCTGCTTTGTTTGCTGAAAACCTCAGTGGCACACAGGGCGTGATGATTCAACTATTCAATCACGGAGTTAATATCATTGGCCTCTGGATTATCGTGGAGATTATTGAACGCAGATACGGAACACGCAAGATATCTGAATTAGGCGGTCTGGCTCAGCAGGCGCCGGTTATGACCATTTTCTTTGTGGTCATTGCCCTGGCGAATATAGCACTGCCGCTGACCAACGGATTTGCCGGTGAATTCCTTATGTTTAACGGGTTGCTGTCGGCACAGTCCAACTTTAAAGTTGTCTTTACGGTACTCGCCGGACTGGGTATTATCCTGGCCGCTGTGTACACATTGAATATGATCCGTAAAACATTTTACGGGGAAGCCGTTAGCCTGAGGGTACCGGTAACGGAGCTGAAACTGAATGAGCAACTGGCGTTGGGGCTGATTGTGGTGATCATCCTTTGGCTGGGGATCTATCCGCAGTCCATGCTGGAGCTGACGGACAGTTTCTCCAAAGAATGGTTTAGTAAAATAGATGTTAGTTATTTATTCCGCAAGTAATAAGGAAACGATCGTATGAACGCATTAATAATTTCGGCTGTACTGGGAGTGGTGATGATGTTCAGTGGTATTCTGCTGAAGCAAAAATCGGCTATCCGTACAGTGGCCATTGCCGGCATCCTGGTGTTGCTGGGTATGAGTATTCTTGACCTGAAGGGGATTCAGCTTTTCTCCATTGATACCCGGGAGATGATCGTCTTTGATCATTTCGCCCTGGTATTTAATACGGTCATCTTTGCCGTGGTGCTGCTTTATCTTTTATTATCGGCTCCGGATATGGAGAAGGTGGGCGTGAATTATGCGGAATATTTTGCCCTGATCTTCTTTATTCTTTGCGGGGCCGCCCTGGTAACTTCATTTAAATCCCTGCTTATTTTATTCCTGGGGATTGAAATTATTTCCATCCCGCTTTATATTCTTACCGGCAGTGATAAACGCAACCTGAAAGGCAATGAAGCCGCCCTGAAATATTTTTTGCTGGGTTCCTTTTCAACCGGTCTCATGCTGATGGGAATCGCCCTGCTTTACGGAGCCAGGGCTTCGTTCAGTACTGTTATCAGCCCGGCAATCATACCACAGAATATGAGTTTGCTTTACGCGGGTATGATCCTTCTCCTTTTTGCCATGGCTTTTAAAGTATCGGCGGCGCCTTTTCATTTCTGGACACCGGATGTGTACGACGGGGCTCCAACCGTTTTTACTTCCTTTATGGCAACGGTCGTCAAAGTGGTGGTTTTCTTCGGTTTTATCCGCCTCTTCGATGATATGTTTGAGCCGCAACAGGGTCAGTGGAGACTCTGGGTGACGGTCATTACCGCGGTGACATTGTTTATCGGTAATATAACAGCCGTTTTCCAGCAAAGTGTAAAGCGGATGCTGGCTTATTCCAGTATTGCCCAGGCCGGCTTTATGTTGTTTGCATTATATGCAATGAGTGGGGATGGGAAAGAAGGATTGATGCTTTATACAGTAGCTTACAGTGCGGCCACGATCGGCATCTTTGCCGTGCTGGCGCGCATGAGCGATTATACATTTGACGGATTTAATGGCCTTGCCAAATCACAACCCATGGTGGCAGCCACCCTTACTGTATTTTTATTATCCCTTGCAGGTATTCCACTGACAGCCGGCTTCATGGCTAAATTTTATATGCTGAAAGCCGCCCTGGGTACCCCCGGAAGTTTGTGGCTGGTGATCTTTGCCGTATTAATGGCGGCAGTCAGCGTTTATTATTATTTCAGGGTGATTCAGGCGATGTATTTTAAAGAACCCGGCGACACCCCGCATCCGGCATTTCCCTCCTTTTTCAAAGGGATGTTGCTGGTGTTGGCATTCCTGGTTATCCTGCTGGGGGTTTATCCTGAACTGCTTTTAGGCCGCCTGTACTTTTAACCGGGCTTCCATCCGGGCATTAACTATCTTTGAGGAGCGGGAACAGACAACCGATCTGCGCGATTATCATATATGAATTTCCGTGATGTATTCTCCCTGGCTTTTCGCACCGTCCGAGGTAATAAACTGAGGACAGGACTTACCGTTTCCATTATCGCATTCGGGATTATGGCACTGATTGGTATTATCACGGCTATACAGGCGATGAACCAGAAGTTTACCGAGAGTTTTTCTTCCATGGGGGCCAATGCATTTACTATCCGTTTCAAAGAACGGAATATCCGTTTTGGCGGAGGCAACCGGAGTGAAATGAAGCTGAGTACCCGTGGCGGTCGTAAATCCCGGGTATCCAATCTCGATAAAAATATCACCAAGGATGAAGCTGAGCTTTTTGTACGGCGTTTTGATTTTCCCTCAATGAAAAGCATCTCCATTTTTTCCAACCGGAATAATATTGTTTCCCATGAGAACTTCAAGACCAGTCCCAATGTCCTGATGTTTGGCGGGGATGAGAATTACCTTGCATTGAACGGATTCAGTCTGCAATACGGACGCAATATGAACCGGATGGACGTGCAGACCGGCCGTAATGTTTGTATACTGGGTTATGATGTGGCCAAACGGTTGTTCAAGCAAGGGCCTGCAGGTGCGGTAAACGGGGTGGTGCGCATCAACAATATTCCGTTCCGTGTGCTGGGCGTATTGGAGAGTAAGGGCTCTTCTTTTGGGTTTAACCGGGATAATATTATCATTACTACATATACCAACGTAGACCGCAATTTTCCATCCGGCTTTTCATATGTGATTGCCGTAAAGGCCAATGACCTGATCAAGGTCAATGCCGCAATGGGAGAAGCCGAAGGTACATTCAGGGCGATCCGCAAACTCATGATTACAGAGGAGAGTAATTTTGTGCTCGACCGAAGTGACAGTGTGGCGGAAAAAGCCATGAACAGTCTTCGTTTCCTTACTATTTCGGCCACGGTAATCGGGTTGATCACCCTGATCGGTGCTGCCATTGGCCTGATGAATATAATGCTGGTATCTGTTTCGGAGCGGACCCGGGAAGTAGGCCTGGTCAAGGCAATCGGAGGGAAAAGCCAGATGGTCAGCCGTCAGTTTTTACTGGAAGCCATTATAATCAGCATGCTGGGGGCCATTTTCGGGATTATCCTGGGAATATTGGTCGGCAACAGCTTTTCGCTGGTACTCAATACCGGCTTTGTGGTGCCCTGGAACTGGGTGATTTACGGCATCGTGATCTGTACCCTGGTAGGTTTGCTGGCCGGTCTCTATCCGGCTTTAAAAGCGGGACGCCTCAATCCCATCGAAGCGCTCCGGTATGAATAATCCCTTCAGGACCTATATCGCAAACGTTTTCTCTATGAATTTCCTGTAAATAATTTAGCAGGAAATGGTTCCGTATTAAAAAATCC
>CAZLRY010000112.1:3416-9306 GCA_964561675.1 uncultured Chitinophaga sp. | reverse complement strand
AAAGTAAAAAGTAAAAAGGTCGTTTACAGCAGTAAAGTTTTTTCCAGCCTGTAGAGACTTCTCGATTAAAGATTTTTTACTTTTTACTTTTGAATTTTGACTTTTCAGTCTTCACTAAGAAAGGAAAAACCCGGAATTCCGTTCTTTCGAACCGTTCTTCCGGGTTAGTTTATTCAGTTTTGACGAATTTTCTGTAATCCGTTTCACAGCTATTAGTGGTGATGATGCTGATGCTCTTCAACCATCTTCGTGAAATCGTCAGCCGTAATATCAATATCAGCGGGTTTTACCTGGCTGGCCGCCCATTCAAACATTTTCTGGGTCTGCAGGCGGTTATAGGCATCCTCCACATATTTGCGGTCCTTCATCATTTTCTCTACATAATCATTTACCCAGGGTTGGTCGTCAGCCAGATTGGCACCGCCCATATAGCTGAATAATTGCTGTTTGGCAAAAGCGCGTAACTCCTCCGGATTCACATCAATGGCATTTTCCTGAACAATTTTTTCAGAGATAAGCGTCCATTTCAACTGGCTCAGGAATTTAGGGAATTCTGCTTCTACTTCTTCATCGGTCTTGGGTGCTTCACCCTGTGACTTCACCCATTTTTTCAGGAATCCTTCCGGAAACTCAATGGATGTCTGGTCGGTCAGGATATGAAATACCTGGTCATGAATCTGATTCATGGCCTGTCCGTTCCAGTAAGCCTGGATTTCTTCTTTGATCTTATTGCGGAAATCGGCTTCTGTTTTTACTTCCTGGTTAGGGTAAAGCTGGTTGAAAAACTCTTCATTCAGCTCTCTTTTTTCCAGCAGGCCTACTTTGGTAATCGCAATGTTGAAATAGCGATCGCCCGATGCCGGATCTGCTTTGTCCAAACCGAGGTCCCCGGCAATCCACTCTCTTTCCTTCTCATCAAATGCACTCTTCAATTGCGCATTTTCAGTATCACCTGTTTTCCGGCCCATCCAGTTTTTGCGGAAACTTTCTGCAAAATATTTAACCAGAACGGAGTTGTCTTTTTTAATACCGCCTTCCACTTCATTTCCACTGGCATCGGTTTCAGTAAAAAGAACATTCAATACATTTTCTTCAGACTGAACAGCTTCCTCATCCTTCATATTCCCATACCGGTTCTGCAGGCGGTTGATCTCGCTGTCAATCATTTCATCGGTCACCGTTACCACATACCGGGTGGTTTTCACCGTACCCAGGTCAGGCAGATTAAAAGCGGGTTTCATCCCCACTTCAAAATGAAAAGTATAATCGATCGGATTATTGACATCCAACTGGCTTAAATCGTCATTCAGGGGAAGTGGCTGGGCAAAAATATCCAGCTTTTCATTTTGCAGGTAACCGATCAGTTCGCGGTCCACTGATTTCAGTACTTCATCTGTAAACAGGGAAGGACCGTACATTTTCTTAATGAGTCCGGCAGGAACCATGCCTTTCCGGAAACCGGGAATATTTGCTTTTTTGCTATACTCTTTCAACGCTTTTTCAAACGTCGGAAGATAATCGGTCTTGTCCAGTTTTACGGTCAGCTTCTCATGGAGCTGGCCGATGTTTTCTTTGCTTACTGTAGCCATTTTGTTAAGTTGATAAGTTTACAAGCCTGCCTGCCGGTTGAGGCAGGTTGACAGGTTGAAAAGTAGAAGTTTACCCTTGTAAATCTGTCAACTTTTCAACCTGTTAACTTTCTTTCAAGTGTCCGGATGGAGGGACTCGAACCCCCACACCTTACGGCATCAGATCCTAAGTCTGACGTGTCTACCAATTTCACCACATCCGGGGAGAACTAAATTCCAAGAAACAAGAACCAAAATGCCAAAGAAAAATCAAGAAACGAGATCCAAATAAGCATCAAAACTGTTCCTCAGTATGTTTCCTGAATCATTGGAATGATCGCTACCTTTTAGGAACTAAGAACTTCCAAATCCGATTTTCAGCCTTTTTCGAAACCTGATTGATTCCTCTTCTTTCAACAACTTCCAACTCTCGAACCTCCAACTCTCGAACTCTTCAACCTCGAACCTCGAACTCCTTCCTAAAGGGCTGCAAAGGTAGGGCATTTTGGCCAATGGGAGGAACAGGGAGTGGGACTTAATTTCAGTCCATTTTTACCGCTTAAAACGGTTTTTTGCTTTTTAAATAAAAAACAATAGGTTTGACTGCTTGCCGCGATGAATCCATCCGGTGAAATACAACTGAAGGCTCTGTCTTCTCCCTTTAAAATTTGAATCCTGGAATTACTGGTGCGTAAACCCGTGCCAAACCGATAACTGCAACCAAACTAACTGTAAATGAGAAAGTTCTGTCTACTCCTCCTGGGGTACATGGCCTGTTTTTATGCTATTGGCCAGAACCCCGCCACCACTTTTACCATTCAAAACCGCCAGATTCAGCTGCCCTGTGGTACCAGCTGTACCAGTATCAGTGCTCAGGTTCCCCACATTAAAGAGACCAATGATTATGTGGTGACCACCCCGGCCTATATGCCTTTTGCATATGTGACACCTGGTGGAATAGATGTAACAACGCTGATCAACGGGTCGTTTTATGACGACCAGTGGACTTCCAAAATCCCGGTCACTTTCCCGTTTTGCTATTACGGCATTACGTATCCGACCTTACTGATCGGAACAAATTCAGCGATCACCTTTGATACCACCCGGGCTTCTACCAACAGTGGTTATTCGATCAGTTCCACCACTGGGGCCATTCCCAGGACCAATTACGCCCCTTCTATGATCTTTGGCCCCTATCACGACATAGATATCGACGAGCCCTCGGCCAATAAGCGGATTGAATACCGGGTTGAAGGAACCGCACCAAAAAGACGGTTTATCGTCAGCTATAATGAAGTGCCCTATTTTGGTTCTTCCTGTTCCGGCAATATTGCCACGCATATGCTGGTGATGTATGAGAGCACCGGAGTTGTGGAAGTATATATCAAAGACAAGCCTTATTGTACCGGCTGGAACAGCGGGATGACTATCCTCGGTATGCAGGATCATACCCGTACAGCTGCCGTGGCTCCATTTGGCAAAAATGCCACTCAATGGGGAACAGCCGGTATGGATTCCTGCTGGCGTTTTACTCCCAGTGGAGGAACCTCCCGGTTAAAGTCGGCCCAGATACTGGTGAATGGAGCCGTGGTTGGAAATGCGGATACGAGTACTGTATCACCTGGCATTCTTAACCTGAATTTTCCAAATGTTTGCCCGACGGCCGACAGCACTGCCTTTGAGATTCGGGTGACGTATGGCCAATGTAATAATTCAGCCAGTGATGTGGTTTTTTCAGATACCGTATATGTAAAACGTGACCTGGCACCGGCACTGAGTTATGTAAAAACAGATGCTACCTGTACCAGTACCGGAAGTATCACGATTTCAGCCACAGGAGGTGGAGCAGCTGCAAAAGAGTATAGTATCAACAACGGATCCAGCTATCAGGCAGGCAATCTTTTTTCAAACCTGGTACCAGGTACGTATACCCTGAAAGTCAGAAATGTGGGTTCATCCTGTGCTTCTGAATCCCAGACAGCAACCATTGTACTGAATGACAACCTTACACTTAATGCAGGTAGTGGCGGGACAATCTGTTTTGGCGCATCTTTTACGCCGGCCATTACAAGCAATGCAGCATCCTATACCTGGGCACCGGCAGCTGGTGTAAGCAGTACGGCAACAGCCAATCCAATACTGACACCGCAAAGTACCACTACCTATACTGTTACCGGTACACTGGGTACCTGTACCAAACAAAGCAGCCTTACAGTTACCGTTGTGCCAGGAGCAGTGGCCAACGCAGGTGCGGATGCTATAGTAATTGCCGGTGACAGCTATCAGATTCAGGCAACCGGCTCCAATGGAACCTATCTCTGGACACCATCCGCCGGATTAAGTTCGTCCACAGTATTGGCGCCCAAAGCCACACCAGCCGGGACCACCACCTATAGTCTGCAGGTGACTACACCGCAGGGTTGTATTGCTACAGATGATCTTACAGTAACGGTGATTCCTTATTGTATAAAACCCATGAATGCCTTTACGCCAAACGGAGACGGTATCAATGACCGGTGGCTCATTACCAATGGCAGTTGCCTCAGCAAGGCCAAAGCTCAGGTGTTTAACCGTTATGGAGCCAAAGTGTTTGAGTCAGGCGACTATAAAAATACCTGGGAAGGAATGTATGAAGGCAAGCCATTGCCCGACGGCACCTATTACTATGTGATTACTTATACACTTTTAAATGGCCGGACAGAATACCTCAAAGGCAATGTGACCATTCTGCGTTAATCTTTTAAATGAATTTGTATGAAAAGAATTTTAATACTCTGTTTTTTTGCTGTGGCCACCAGCACCGTGTCGGCGCAGCAATTGATGACCGCTTCATTGTATGATCAGCATGGTCATTTATTTAATCCTGCCACCGCCGGTATTCGTAAAAGCGGATCCATCGGTGCTTCTTACCGTTCCATGTGGGAAGGGATTGATGGTGGTCCCCAAACCACCTTATTATTCGGATCCGGTTTTTTACAACAAGCCCGGATCGGAATCGGTGGTTATCTCTATAGTGATGTGACAGGGCCTACCCGGCGTACCGGATTGCAGACCGCCTATGCCTATCATATACCATTAAATAATGACGCCGGTTTCTCTATCGGACTCGAGGCCCGTTTTCAGCAGTTTTCCATTGACAAAGGAAAGCTCCAGGAATCTTTGGGGAATGACCCGGTAATGGGTACTTCAGAGAACCGGATTAAAGGGGATGCAGGACTCGGGCTGGCCTATACCAGCCGTAAATTTCAGGCAGGCCTTTCCGTTAGTCAGTTGGTGCAGTCCAAACTGGATGTATATACCGGCAACCTCTCCCGCAATGAAGAAGCCCGTCTGTACCGCCATTTTTACCTGCATGGTCAGTATAGCTGGCATGTGGATGGTGTTACAAAGATTATCCCCAATTTTCTTATGATCTACCTACCCAATGCCCCTACGGAGTTTCAGGCCGGAGCCCGCATTGAGCACAACGATATTTTCTGGTGGGGACTCGCTATGCGTTCACGCCAGAGCTGGATGCTCTCCGCCGGTGTGAAGCTGCAGAAGAAGTTCAACATCGGGTATTGTTTTGATATCTACAGCAGTCCGCTGAGTGTTTACGATAAAGGCGCCAATGCCCACGAGATTATGCTGCGGTATGATTTTCTGAAGTAGAGGGAGTGCAGCAATCAGCAAACAAATCAGCCCGGCAGTAATGCCGGGCTGATTTGTATTGGGAGAAGTAGAACGAATAATGCTGGAGGGGTTGATGAAAAAAGGCCCCCAATTAATTTCTTTGTTTCGATTTCGTTAATAAAATGTCTTTATAAATAATATACTTTCTCCTGATGATAGCCGTGTCAGTACGGAAGTTAGTCTTAAGATTCAATAGTGCATGCTCAAGTGATATTTCTAATACATCCGAGTATACAGCTGCTTCAGCTGAGTCAGATTTGGTATAATCATATTTAAACAAAAGAAGGCTGTCCTTGCGGTTAGTAAATGTACCTGTAGCACTATCAGTTGCCAGATGCGCTTTCAATGTATAAACGAACGAACTATCGGCGTTAAATATGATTTTATACTTCCAGTATTTATAGCCCCCGTTATATGCTCCGATTATGTTCTTTGATGGTGTACAGGAATGGAACAGAATTGCAGCAATCAGTATGGTTATTTTTTGAAGCATGATTTCCAGGTTATATTTAACGAAATGGCCCTTGGATGCCCGCTTTTGAGTCATTTTCAGTAGGGTCTGTGTCTGCTTGGACTGGTGCTGAGTAAAGATGTGAAGATGTGAAGATGAAAATATTATTATAAGGCCGCCAATACGCCAAACGCAATGT
>CAZLRY010000112.1:0-3316 GCA_964561675.1 uncultured Chitinophaga sp. | reverse complement strand
AAGATGTGAAGATGAAAATATTATTATAAGGCCGCCAATACGCCAAACGCAATGTTAGCTGCTGTTACTTGACGAATCGCAAGTATCTTTTTGCTTCGTTTAAGAATGATAATCCGTCATCTTCAATATTTTCTTTCGATTTTTTTGGAAAAGTGACTTTCCCAATCATTTTGTTATTTTCGAAATAATATTCTTTCGTACTTACTGGCTTCAACACATTCATTCCATTCGGGTAATCGATCAATCTGCCATACTTGATAAATCTAACGCAAATTAACTGTTCGTTTTTGAAATAATACACAGTATTGCTGGATTGCATATGACCAGCAAATACTTCTATTTTGTAAATAGTATCAACTCTTTCCCGATATATAATATTTGTGGGGCCTAATATTCCACTGTCCGCTATCTTGTCACCCGGTACTTTTATGCTTTTAATTGAACTATCTGAATCGATTCTATTGCAGTGCGCTTGAATTGACAAAAGCTTATTGCTTTTAATTTGGCAGAATGCTGTTGGGGCATTGCTAATAATCGTGAAGAGGAAAATTATCAGCTTTGTCATTTCATTTAAGTTAGCATGTATTAAGTAGTTCAAATTTTTACGGTCTGTCATGGTGACGGCAGCAAACGGTCACAGCTTTGCAACGGGCTGGACTTGCTTTTTTTATTCAGCGGATACAAAACAAATTAGACTTAGGTTGTTGAAAATAAGAATTAAAGTTGATCGGATAATTGCCTGCCGATAACTGCTGCTTTTAAACGATTTGCTTCCGATTGATCTTACTTCTGCCGGCCTATTGCAGAACTTCTTTTCTGCGTATAGTTGCTTACGTTCCGAGCATCAAGCAGCCAATTAAAAAGTCACCTTGCGACGCATTTCCTCGCTCCATTGAGATAAGCCAACCTCTAATTTCCATATTGTGCCAGAGCCTAACGTCACTGTGGTATCTTTTGTATTATATCCCAAGGCGGCCATCTCGATTTTATAACGTCCTGCATGAATATGAGTGAATTTAAAGTTGCCAACTGGGTCACTAACCGCAACATATGTGACCGTATCATTTCTACTCAACTTTATCGAAGCGTTAGCGACGGCCTTGTTTTCTTCAATATCTATACAGTGACCACTAAGCACCACTGTTATTGTGTCCATTATACCAGTTCTTTCCAATTTTAAGATTTTAGAGTCAGTCCGAGGGCGAGTGTTCGTTTTGGTTGTAGAACAACTACCAAAAACGAATATTGTCAATATGATAAAGTAAGTTCTCATGAGTTGCGCCCAACGATAGCGGCCTGGCGAAGTAGCGGTATTCCATGTTACTTCAGCCCGGTGCTGTAGCTTCTTAAAAATCGTAAGGCTGAATTTACAACAAAGTTTTATATTGGAACTGCCTCGACCGGACTGAAGCTGACCTGAGACCAGCAGATCAATATAAATTCTGTCGTCACCATTTTGCCAAACTGCACTGTTAAGCGCATACTATTTCCCCATTGAAGTCCTATTAATTTGTCCATCATAAGAATTGCTATAATAAATATATGCTCCCGAAACTACTTTAAGCCTCAGCTTAGCTTTAATAGAACCCTTATAAACTGGTACAACCGATAAAACATATTGTCCTTTCTTTATTGTATGTACCGATTGAGGAATGTATGAACCCTCTTTTGGTTTAGGGAGAGATTCAATTTCAACCCATTCATTACGGTCATTGAGAGCTTCTTGAATAATATTTAGCCTATACTTAGGATGTCGAATTGTGATATTTGAATCAGTTAAATTGAGAATATATATAGGCATGCCAGTTACAGGTACTTTATAGGGGTCAGCGTTTCTAAATGTGCTTTTTAATTTGGATGAAAAGAAATATTGCCATTTTGTTTTTTTTAAAGACCTATAGGCAATACATTCCACTTTTTGGCTTGTGTCATATAAAACTGTTAAGCTGGTGGGGGATGCGATAGCGCTGATTGAATCAGGTACAATGTAGTATGGTTGTTTTTTGTAGAACGACTCCCAATCTAATGAGTCATATGGTTGTCCTATTGTCAAAATACCATAGAAGCTCGGGGTCGCAACTGTTTTACTCCGTGGAGTTAAATATGTCTCCTTGAAATAGCTTGAGTCAGGGAATTTTACTAAAGCTAGTTGGGCGTCGCAATATAAAGTTGAAAAAATAGTAAGAAGTATATAAGTAAGTACTCTCATTGGTTTTCGCCTAACGTATGGGGCTTTGTGCAGTGGCCCATCCGTGCCTGCCTGCCGACAGGCATGGATCCTGGCAGCTGGGCCGCAAAAAGCCGTTCCTGGGTTAAAGTTCTTTTTTTAGATCAAATTTCTAAGAGGCCGTGCCAGCCCGATATGTCGCTGGGTTTTATTCTGTCGTTGAGAATATATTCTGATGGCCATTGCACAAAGCCCAATGTTAGCCGCACTACTAAAGTTTTTTCACATCAACAGCATATGGATCAAACGCTAGGTTATTAATTTTAAGAAGATCTTTATTTGGTATTACCCAACCGAAATCAGCCTGATTTTTATCAGAGAAAACTACTTGATATTGTTTTCCTATTTCAAAAAAACCTTCTTTATAAAACTCAGGGCAAGTAATGATAATACCGATGATTTCTTGAGGATAATTAAGTCCGACTATTTTAGTTACTTTAAACTTAATAACAGTGCCCCACGCAATATTACCACAATGCGGTGTTAACTGCGCTTTTTCAATAATTGTAGCTGTCAATTGAAATTGTTTTCCACGGATTGAATCACTCTGTGCGAATATAGAATAGCTAAGAATCAAGCAAAATATTATGAAGAAGGACTGTTTCATAATTTGCGGCTAACAACTTAAATTTTGCAATTACATGTTGTTTTTTAAGAAATATACATTTTGCCAATCAAGAGAATAATGATATCCTTTTTGTATTATCGTCAGGACAATCCGATTTTTCAATATTCCCTTCCAACTCCCTTCCGCGCACACTTCGTGCACCTCAGTCCCATCCCTGATTTAAAAAACCTTACTTTAAACTGGCTGATTTCCTTCCCCGCTTGTATAACGGGTAGCTGTAGCTGGAGTCGGTCAATTGCTGGAATAAGGTCTTTGCTAAAGTTATTAAATTCCGCTTATGTATACACACTGTTTTTAATCAATTATTTCTTTCATCGTTTTCCCGACCCCGACATTCCCGTGACTTGCTCAACCTCGAACCCCCAACCTCGAACCTCCAACCTCCAACCTCGAACCTCCAACCCCCAACCTCCAACCTCGAACCTCCAACCTCGAACCTCCAACCTCGAACCTCCAACCTC
>CAZLRY010000111.1:0-9312 GCA_964561675.1 uncultured Chitinophaga sp. | reverse complement strand
CATTCTCCGGAAATAAAGTTGGAATTTGTTGCTTTAAGCCGAAATTTCAGGGAAACAGGTGATAGTTACTTAGCACGACTACCGACTACTAACTACGAACTACTAACTTCTTCTTCAGAGCTCTTCCCGACCTTTAATAAACGTACAACTTTAGGAAAAACAAAGCCCCGGTGTAGAAACATCGGGACTTTAGGTTAAGGCTCTGATTAGTAGCTATTTTTACTGGAATGATACATTGCAGCAATATGGTTTAGTGCAATGGAGCATCTATTTTTCAAGTTCAAATGTAGTATGGTCTTTTCATATTTCCGAAAAAATGATATACCACTTTCGGGGTATTTTTTACTGTTTAAAGCGTATCCAGCTCAGTTTTAACAAATTCCATCAGTTCTTTTATGGCTTCCGGGGAGAAATCGAATTGTAAACCAGCGGTTTTGAACAATTCGGGTAAAGTTTTTGTCCCACCCAGTCGCAGCGCATTCACATAATTAGTTACCGCATTTTCCGGATTTTGCTTGAATTGTTTCCACAAACCGATAGCGCCCAGCTGGGCAATGCCATATTCGATATAATAAAATGGCACTTCGTACAGGTGCAGTTGCCGGTGCCAGCCATACATACGATACGCATCCAACCCGGAAAAGTCAATTTCCGGAGAAGAAAATTCATTCAGGATAGCCAGCCATTTTTCCGCTCTTTCTGTAATGGAATGAGTGGGATTTTCATAGACCCAATGCTGGAATTTGTCAATGGTGGCAATCCAGGGGAAAATAGTGATCACCCGCTCCAGCTGCTGTTCTTTGGCCCGCTTCAATTCCTCTTTATCCTGGAAAAAAACCTGCCAGTGATCCATAGAGAAAAGCTCCATACTCATACTGGCTACTTCGGCAATCTCAGTGGGATATTCTTTAAATCCATTGAGTTCCAGTTCATGGGAAAGAAAAGAATGGATGGCATGTCCCCCTTCGTGTACCATTGTGGTTACATCATCCAGTGTACCGGCTGCATTCATGAATATAAAAGGGGCGCCTGTTTCGGCCAGAGGACAGTTATATCCTCCGGGCGCTTTCCCTTTACGGCTTTCCAGATCAAGCTGACCCATTTCCCGCATTTTTGCCAGGCAGTCTCCAAAGAAAGGCTGCATTTCGTTAAAGCACCGGATCGTTTTTTCGGTCAGTTCGGTGCCGGTCTGGAAAGGACGAAGCGGTTGGGTACCAGCAGGTTCTGCTTCTATATCCCAGGGGCGAAGCTCACTCAGTCCCAGTTTTTGCTTTTTGGCCGCATAAAGCTGGTTCACCAGCGGCATGACATGCAGTTTTACCGCATCATGAAACTGGTAACAATCTTCTTTTTTATAATCAAACCGGCCCAGTTCCAGGAAACGGAAATCACGGAAATTGGCAAAACCCGCATTCAGGGCTACCTGGTGCCGTTTTTGTAATAAGCTGCTGAATAAATCATTCAATGCTTCTTTATCCTGCAGTCTGCGTTCATTGATTTTGCGGTAAACCGACTCCCGTATAGCACGATCTTCATCTTCCAGAAATTTAGCAGCCTGCTGTAATGTGTATTCCCGGCCATTCACTTCAATGGTCATTTTACCGGAGATCATACCAAACTGTTGTTGCAGCACATTCAGTTCAGCCGTTATGGCAATATTCTCTTCGCGGAACAGGTCGATATTCTTTTTTACGTTCCGCAGGTAGGTGAAATACTTTTGGGAATCCAGTTGATTGGTAAAAGGACAATTCACCAGTTTCTTGTTCAGTTTATCAGCATAGGGCTGGATCTTCGGCTGAATCTCCATCATAAAGAAATTGAAGGATTCTTCCAGGTCTTTATTTTCTGTATCACAAGTCATCCGGATCTGGCGCCAGCAGGCGTCTTCACTGATTACTGCTTCCAGTTCACTGGCATCTTTGAGCCATTGTTCCAATTCAGCGATAGAGCCAATTACCCGCTCATCCAGGTTGCTGAAATAGGGTGCCAGGTTCTCCCAGTTAAGAATGGCAAAGTCTTGAGGTAAGAAATGCCGGGGCAGTTTTTTGATATCGGCGCTATATGTCATCGGGTTCAAATTTTTAAAAAAGCAAAGAGCCATCCTGATCAATCAGGCTGGCTCCGGCTTACAGCAGCGGACTGCTGCAATAAATGTAAATTATTCGGCTTTTTTCTTTTTGGCAGGCGCTTTTTTGGGCTTCTCTTCGGCGGTTTCTGCCGGCTTTTCAGTGGTTTCTTTTTTCGCCCTGGCTTTTTTAACCGGTTTTTCTTCGGCTACGGGTTCCGGAGCAGGGGCTGCTTCCACCACTTCCTCTTCCTCTTCGGGTATTTCACTCAGCTTGATCTCCACATTCGCTGCCTTCAGGATGGCGAACCATTTCACCATCTTCTTCATATCACTGGCATACACCCGGTCAAAATCCATATCGGGGTAGGCTTTGCCAAAATAGCTTCTAACGGCTGCGGCATCCTTGTCATCCGGGAGTGCCAGTCCGGCTTTATCCATAGCGGTAAAAACGTCCACCAGGTTTACATTATCACGAACGGTATATACTTCGATACTTTCCAGGTGTGAAAAGTTGTGCACCCGGGTCGATACAAAACGGGTGCTTTTATCATCCAGGGAACGCACGATGGCCCCGTCGGTTTTACTGCTGAGCAATTCGAATAAACCCGGTAGGCCGGTCACGGCGACTAATTTACTGTATTCCATATCTTTTTAAATAATTAGGGACTGCAAGATACTTGAGTTCTGCCAAATCGGTAGATTTGAAATTAAAGTTTCCCCGGGGCCGAACGTTTTTTCGCAAACTGCCGTCCTATAAGCCGGAACTTACCTTTACCAAAAACATTATTATCAATGAAAAAGATGATTTTCCTCCTGCTGACCGCGGTTTCCCTGTCAGCCGTAGTTTATGCACAGCCCGGTGGTGGTTTTCAGCGCCAGACAGCCGAAGAAAGGGTAGCCCGTGTACACCAAAAGCTGGATAGCGCTTTTAAACTGGAACCGGCCAAATTGGCCACTTTAGATACGGCCCTGACCGTCCTCTACAAGAAACAGGATGCCCGGATGCAGGAGATCTTTTCCAGCGGTGAAAGACCTGACCGGGAGACCATGATGGCAGAACGTCAAAAATATACGGACGCCCAGGAAGAAATCCTGAAAGCGGTCCTTACAGCCGAGCAATACGCCATCTGGAAGGAAAAAATCCAGCCCTCCATGCGTCCACAGCGCCCCGGTGGTGGTGGACAAGGTGGTGGCGGCGGTCAGCAATAAGTTTTTTTCGTATAAGCATAAGCAACAAACCGTTCCTTTTCCAAGGGACGGTTTTTTTATGAAAGGAGTGGAAATTCCGTGAAAAATTCTGAACTTATACCAAAATCAACGACATGCAAAATGCAATCAGCTGGTTCGAGATTCCCGCTATGGATCTTGAGCGTGCCACCCGTTTTTACGAAACCATTTTTGGAGTCAGCCTGGCCGTCATGGACCTGCCCAATATCCGGATGCGGATGTTTCCCCTGGACGATATGATGACCCAGGTAGGAGGAGCCGTTGTAGACAGCGGGGGCTTTCACAAACCCTCCCTGACAGATGGACCACTGGTTTACCTGAATGGAAACCCGGATGTACAACAGGTGCTGGATAAGGTGGAAGCCGCCGGTGGCAAAATCATGATGCCCAAAACAGAAATCTCGCCGGAATACGGCTATATGGCTGTGATTATTGATACAGAAGGCAACCGGATCGGGCTTCACTCGGTGCCAGGAGGGCAATAGACTCCGCCATACATTAATGAATAATCAATCAAATCAGATAACCTGATCAACCCTTTTATATGCAATCAAAAGCAACCACTGTCGAAGCTTATGTAGCCGAACTGCCGGAAGACCGGCAGAAAATGATTAATGAATTCAGAAAAGTAATCAAAAAAAACCTGCCCAAAGGATTCCAGGAATGTATGAACTACGGCATGATCGGTTGGGTGGTACCACATAGCAAGTACCCGGGTGGTTATCATTGCAACCCCAAAGATCCCCTGCCATTTATGGGACTGGCCTCTCAAAAGAACAGTGTCAACTTTTATCATATGGGGATCTATGGCGATCCGAAACTGCTCAAATGGTTTAAGGATGAACATGCGAAGGCTTCTTCCAAAAAACTGGACATGGGAAAAAGCTGTGTGCGGTATAAAAAAGCGGAGGATATTCCTCTTAAACTCATCGGGGAGCTGGCGGCAAAAATTTCGGTGGATGACTGGATTGCACGCTATGAGAAAATGCTGAAACGATAATGAAACAATTGAATAAAAAAACCCGGATTATTGTCCGGGTTTTTTTATTCAATTGTTTATTTTTTCCGCCTGAAAGTTATTTCCATTGCTTTCATTTCCTTTCCATCGTGTGTTATAAACTGTTCCATGAACTGTGTGTTTTCATCAACTACTTTAAGCGTCTCCCGGAGATCCAGCTGCATTTTACTTTCCGGATCTGTGGTTTTTCCTTTCATGGAAATGGTTTTGGTAGCATCATCCCATGTGCCTTCCATATAAACGATACCGCTTCCAAAATTATCATACCAGGTACTCCAGAACACTTCACGGTGATTATCGTATCCGGTCTGGCTGACACCATTAAATGGCATACCCGCCCAGTTGCCATCATGCGTACTGTATTGTATAAGTCCGTTATTGATCATTTTATTAACGGAATTGGTTACGATAGAATCCGGTGGAAGTTCCGGTTTTACCCAGAACTTAATGGTTGCTGTCCAGTTTCCATCCCAGGAAGCCATCATTTTATGTATGTTGCCCGGTGTACCAAAGGCCATCATATTCGCAGCCTTGGTAGCGGAATCTAAAACAGGAGCTGTTTTATAATCAGCAGCATTTTCTGTTGTTTCTTTTTTTTCAGTGCCGGAAGACTCGTTATTATTACAGGCAGTCATGAAGAAAGCTGCTGAAAGCAGCAGAGTGGTGATGTGTTTCATAATTTTTTGGTTTTGGAACCTTTAAACTATGAAACTCTGTTGGTATTCTAAAAGATTGGGGATAAGTGCACCATTTCAGGGATGGGTAGCCGGGTTCTGTCCTAACTGACTGATTTTTATCTGCATTACCGTAGCAATACTGGTCGCTCTTTCTTTGGCCTGGAAGGCTTTTTCCCCGTCAAACAATTCATCCACCGATGCTTTAAAGTAACGCAACCAGGTCACAAAATGATCTTTGGTGAGCGGGGATTGCTGGTGCAGGACCATGTGGGGCTGCATGGCATTTTTCCGGTAAGTGTCGGACTGAAACAAAACGTTATCCCAGAAATCGACCAATACGGGAAGGTGGTGACCCAGATCTATCTTGGCCACTTCGGTAAAGAGGAAACTGATGGAGTCGTCTGCCAGCAGCTTCTCATAAAAGAGGGTTACGAGCTGCAGCAGGTCTTCGCGGTTCCGGATATCATTTTTCATTGATTTGTGCGTAAAGCCGTTCCGCATCGGATTTGTTGAATAGCTGTGTGCCATCATTCATCGTGGCAGCACTGCCACAGGCCACGCCAAACTGTATCGCTTCTTTTAATGTTTTTCCTTTCTGTAATGAATAAGTGATACCGGCCACCATGCTGTCACCGGCTCCCACCGTACTCTTTTTTTCCACGGGCGGGGCTTCTACAAAATAACGTTTCTCCTCATTGATCAGCCAGGCCCCGAGCGGACCCATGGATACTACCATGATCTCGGCAAAGCCATCGCGGATGGCTTGCTGAGCTGCATCGGGCACTTCGTCCTTGTCCAGCCATTCCACATTCAGCATTTTACAGAGTTCCCCGATATTGGGTTTGATCAGGAATGCATGTTTTCCTTTAAGTGCCTGCAGGGCCGGTCCGCTGGTATCTACAATACAACGGGCACCAACAGCCGCAGCGTTTTTTACAATCAGCCCGTAGAAATAATCCGGAAGACCAGGAGGCAGACTGCCACTGGCCACAACAAAGCTGGGCGAAAAGGAACGGATCTGGTCCACCATGGTTTTTACCGTTTCTTCCAGCACTTCCCGTCCGGGAAAGGTAAAACGGTACTGATTATTCGTGGAAGTTTCCAGTACAATCCAGTTTTCCCGGGTTTCCACCTTCGTATCTACTGCATGAAACAGGATCCCTTCTTTTTTCAACAGGGAGCAGAGCATATCACCATTGTGACCACCAGCGGGGAAGAGGGCCACGGAAGAAGTTTCCAGCTTCTGCAACGCCTTGCTCACATTAATGCCACCGCCTCCTGGTTCATTCACCACTTCGGCACAACGCAGTTTACTTTCGGGTTTCATTTTTTCCACCCGGGAACTTTTATCAATACAGGGATTGAGTGTAACAGTTAAGATCATGCGGGAAATAATTTAGTTGTTTTCGGTATCCTTATTAATTTCTTCCCATACGGCAAGGAACCGGGCATTTAATGTTTCATAATCAGTATACCCTTTTGACAACAGGTAGAATTTCTGATCGGCCACCTGCAACAGTACCTGCGGAAAGCCGGTCACCTGCAGTTGTTTGCACAGCGAAAACTCATACTTCGCTTTTTCGATATAGGCTTCACTGTTCAGCCGGGAGTAAAATGTATCTTCCGGGATCCCGTATTTCACGAGTAAATGGCGATACGCTTCATCATCGGTCAGGTCACGTCCCTCATAATTCAGGCTGTACTGGAGATCTGCCGCAAACGACACCTGCAGATCCCGGTGAATTTCCTTGAAAATACAAAGGGCGGCGGCCGCTTTTTCTGAATGCATAAACCAGTCACTCTGCTCCGGATTCCGCATATGCCAGAGAAAATCCTCGCCGAACCGGATACCAGTTCTTTCCTCCACTGTTTTATAAGCTTCACTGATATAACCGGCTACTGAACTTACAGGTCTGGCTGCTTCTTTCGGAATCATACCCCCGGAGAGTACTTCAAATCCCATCCGGTGTTTCCACTCTTCCGAAATTTTCTTAATAACGGGACTGAAGCCATAGCACCAGCCGCAGTAAGCATCATAGCAATAATAGATGGTTGGCTGCATTAGTTTGCAAACTTATGGAACTGTATTTCTATTTTCCCTGACTTTTCTAAAAATTAATGGGCCTCCAGCCAGTTATTCCCTTCCCCGCATTCAGCAATCACCGGTACCTCATGGGGCAGGAGCAGGGCCGACTCCATGTTTTCGAGAATCAGGGGCTTCAGTTCATGCACTTCTGTTTTCAACGCGTCAAAGACCAGTTCATCATGTACCTGCAAAATCATCCGGCTTTTCATCTTTGCTTTTTGCATGGCTGCATGTACTTTCTGCATCGCCAGTTTAATCATATCAGCGGCCGAACCCTGGATCGGGGAGTTAATGGCGTTTCGTTCCGCAAACCCCCGGACCGTGAAATTGGAGGAATTGATATCACGTAACCAGCGTTTACGTCCCATCAGGGTTTCCACAAAACCCTGTTCACGGGCAAAGTTGATAGTGGTATCCATGTATTGCTGAATACCCGGGAATTCTTTTTTGTAGTTATCAATGATTTCTTTGGCTTCAGACCTGGAGATGCCGAGGTTATCTGCCAGACCAAAAGCACCCTGTCCGTAGATAATACCAAAGTTTACACTCTTGGCTTTATAGCGCATCTCTTTGGTTACCTCTTCAACCGGAACATTGTACACCCTGGCAGCAGTAGCGGTATGAATATCCGTTCCTTCTTTAAACGCCTGACACATATTCGGATCACCACTGATCGCCGCCACTATCCGAAGTTCAATCTGCGAGTAGTCGGCAGAAATCAAAATATGATTCTTGTCTCTTGGTACAAAGGCTTTCCTGATTTCCTTTCCCCGGTCCGTCCGCACCGGAATATTCTGCAGGTTAGGATTATTACTGGCCAGTCGTCCGGTAACGGCCACGGCCTGCCCGTACGTGGTATGCACCCTTCCTGTTTTTGAATTGATCAGCTGGGGCAATGAATCCACATAGGTGGATTTAAGTTTGGTCAGTTCCCGGAAAGTCAGGATATCATCCACAATCTGGTGACCCTTGGCCGCCAGTTTTAATAATACATCCTCTCCGGTCTGGTATTGACCGGTTTTCGTTTTTTTAGCAGAGGGATCGAGTTTGAGTTTATCAAACAATACTTCTCCGAGCTGTTTGGGAGAAGCCAGGTTAAAACGGACCCCTGCTTGTTTATACACACTTTCTTCCGCGGTCTTTGCATCCTTCTCCAGTTCTTTGGAATAATCATTCAGAAAGTCCACATCCACTTTGATGCCTTCAAATTCCATATCCACCAACACTTTCACCAACGGGTTTTCCACTTCATTGAATACCTTCTCCACTTCTTTTTCCTTCAGCATCGGGGTGAAGATATTTTTAAGCTGCAGGGTGATATCCGCATCCTCCCCGGCGTATTCTTTTATTTTTTCTATCTCCACATCCCGCATGGTGCCCTGTGTCTTTCCTTTTTTCCCGATCAGCTCTTCAATATGTACCGGTTCATATCCCAGGTATTTTTCAGCCAGCAAATCCATACTGCGTTTGCCATCGGGTTCTATGACATAATGCGCGAGCATGGTATCAAAAATTTTTCCAGCGGGTTCAATGCCATACCATTTCAGTAAGAGTAAGTCATACTTGGTGTTCTGGCCGATCCAGGTAATAGCCGGACTGGCAAACAGTGGTTCAAAATGAGCGAGCAGGGCTTTGGTGGCAGACTGGTCGGCCGGACAGGGCACATACCAGGCTTCTCCCGGGTTTACGGAAAAACTGAGCCCGACGAGTTCGGCTTCATTGGCATCAATACCGGTGGTTTCCGTATCGAAGCAGATCTCTTTGTGTTTTTTAAGTTCGGCAACCAGATTTTTAATGGCTGCGTCACCTTCCACGGCTTCATAGTGATGCGGCGTGTTGTTGATATTATGTTCTACAGACAAAGAAGGACCATCTTCACCGTCATTGTTACTGGTTGTTTTTGCCGGCGCTGCTGTTTCAATAATATTTCCAAAGAGATCGGTCTGTACACCCTGGGGTATTTCTTTTGTAACAGCTGTGGCGCCCGGACCGCCAGCGGGGAGATCCTCACCCAGCAAGCGTTTGCCTAGCGTCCGGAATTCAAGATCACTGAATATTTCTTTCAGTTTGTCTTTATTCCAGTCTTTCAGTTTAAAATCCTCTTCATGAAATTCCACGGGCACGTCAGTAATGATCGTAGCCAGTTTTTTAGAAAGAATGGCCATATCCATTCCCTTCTTTACTTTTTCGCCCATGGCTCCCTTGATCTTATCGGCATTGGCGAGGGTGTTTTCCA
>CAZLRY010000110.1:0-9492 GCA_964561675.1 uncultured Chitinophaga sp. | reverse complement strand
AGTGTGAAAGCACTGACCGACCTCATGAAAGATTTCGCAACAAAAAAAGGATAGTCCCCATGGCCGTTATCAAACCATTTAACGCATTAAGACCGCAGCAACAATTATCACAACAGGTCGCTTCCCGTCCTTATGATGTACTGAACAGTGAAGAAGCACGCACCGAAGCAGCAGGCAACCCGTTCTCTTTTCTGCATATCACCAAATCAGAGATTGATCTGCCCCCGGGGATTGATATCCATAGCCAGGATGTATACGATAAGGCCAAAGAAAATCTCAACCAGTTTATCGGTAACGGAATTGTATTTGAAGAAGAACATCCCTGCTACTATATCTACCAGCTGGTCATGAAGGGCCGCAGCCAGACCGGCCTGGTATGTGTGTCCTCCGTAGATGATTATTTCAAAGACGTGATTAAAAAACACGAGTTCACCCGTCCGGAGAAAGAGAAAGACCGGATCGATCATATGCGTACCATCCGGGCTCAGACCGGAAATGTATTCCTCGCTTACAGGGATGTGGACGCGGTAAACCGCCTGATCCACGACTGGCAATCGGATCATCAGCCGGTATATAATTTCACCGCTGCTGATGGGATACAACATGCCATCTGGGTGGTAAATGAACAATCCGCGATCGATGCTATTACAACAGAGTTTGCGCAAAACGTTCCATGCACCTATATTGCCGATGGACACCATCGCGCTGCATCTGCAGCCAAAGTAAGCAAGGCACTTCCAGACAGTACCGATGCCGGTTATTTTCTGACTACAATTTTTCCAGCCAGTCAACTGGCCATCCTGGATTATAACCGCGTGGTCAAAGATCTCAATGGTCTTACCCCGGCCAAATTTCTCGGATCACTGCAGGATGATTTTTATATCACGCATAGTCCGGAAGCCGTTAAGCCTTCCCAATTACACGAATTTGGCCTATACCTGGATGGCAAATGGTATATCCTGAGCTCACGAAAAGGTACCTGGACCGAAGATCCGATCGGGGTGCTGGATGTAACGATCCTTTCGCATAATATACTTGATAAGATTCTGGATATAAAAGACCAGCGTACTGATAAACGGATTGATTTTGTTGGAGGGATCCGTGGGTTGAAAGAACTGGAAAAAAGAGTGGATAGTGGTGAAATGAAAGCCGCTATCAGTCTGTACCCGGTTACGATCGAACAACTATTCACCATTGCCGACAGTGGCAATGTAATGCCTCCCAAGAGTACCTGGTTTGAACCAAAACTGAGAGACGGGCTGCTGACCCACCTGATCTGACCGGTTAAACGCTGAAATATTTGTTATTTTGCAACAGAGACGTCGGTTAGTACGTCTCTGTTTGTTTAATTTGCACCATGATCCAACGAATTTTACTCCTGCTTGCTTTATCCTTTTCCCTGGTTACTTCCGCCCAACCGGAGGAAGTGAAGAAAATGCATGAAACCGCCAAAGCCTTTATGCGCACCGGTGATTTTGACAATGCCATTATCGTCCTGACCCGGGCACTGCAGAAGGATAGTAAAAACCTTGAACTGCAAAAGGATCTCGTAATGAGTTATTACCTGAAGCGGGATTACAGTAAAGCCATGGAAGGGGCAAAAGAACTAATCAGCCGGGATGATGCGGATGTGGTGAGCTTCCAGATTGCCGGGAATGTGTACAAGGCCCTGGAAGAAGTGAAGGATTGCGATAAGATGTATAAGAAAGCACTGAAAAAATTCCCCAAAAGCGGCCCGCTCTACAGCGAGTATGGCGAACTGCTGTGGTCGGCCAAAGACATGCTGGCCATCCGTCAGTGGGAAGAAGGAATAAAAAACGATCCTGGATATAGCGGAAATTACTACAATGCTGCCCTGTTTTATTTTTATACCAAAGACAAAGTCTGGAGCCTGATCTACGGGGAAATCTTTGTCAATATGGAAAGTCTGAGCGAGCGCGGTGCCTCCATGAAAGGATTGTTGTTGCAGGGTTATAAGGAAAAATTATTTGCGGATGCGGATATCCTGAAAGGTGAAGAGAAGAATAAAAGTGAATTCGCCAAAGCCTTTCTGCAGGGTATCGGCAAACAGTCGTCCCTGATCAATAACGGAATCAATACCGAAACGCTGACGATGATCCGCTCCCGCTTCATTCTTGACTGGTACGAAACCAATGCCGCTAAATACCCGTTTAAATTATTCGACTTCCAGCGTCAGCTCCTGCAGGAAGGTATGTTCGATGCCTACAATCAATGGCTCTTCGGCACTTCAGAAAACCTCGCCGCCTATGACAACTGGACAAAGGCGCATGCGGAAGAGTACGAAGCATTCAGCAAGTTTCAGAAGTCAAGAATCTTTAAAATGCCGGCGGGACAGTACTACCAGAATTAAGTACGAGGTACGCCAATCGAACTGGACGACTGTTCCCTGTCCCCCGCTGGCGGGGGTACGCCAGTCAGTATTAAAGCCTCTTCAAATGGGGGTGGACTTTAGAGATATCTCTTCAAAAACCTATTTCCCCGATTGCCCTCTTTCAGCACTCTTGCTTTTCTCATACTGCTCCACCCATTCTTCAATAGAACCGATCACAGCATTCATATGCTTCAACACTTCATGATCAGTAAATCGCAGAACGGTGTAGCCTGCTTCTTCCAGGTCTTTTTGTTTCACTTTATCTTTAGCAATAGTAGCCGCCTCCAGATGTGTACCACCATCTACCTCAATGACCAATTTCAGATCTAAGCACATAAAGTCAGCAATATACTTTAGCACTGGTCGCTGCCTCCTGAAAGTATAGCCCTTCAGCTTTTTACTCTTTAATGCATATTTCCACAAACAGGCTTCTGCCCTGGTCATATTCTTGCGAAGCTTATTTGCATAAGGCTGCAGGTATTTCCGGTAATCATTATTAGAATAAAGCATTGGCTAAAATAGCAGCGATACAGATCTTAGGTAGGTGAAAAAAACGGGTAGCACTGCTTTTTTTCTGCGGTTCCGGGTGAAATTTCACGTGAACATTTAAAAAAGTGCTTCCAAATCCACCCCAAAATGAAAATTCATTAAAGTGGAAGCCCTCCCCCCGCCAGCGGGGGACAATGAACCCTCCTGAAATCCGGCTGGCGTAAAGCCTTTCTAAGTACGAAAGGCATGCCGTAAAACGAGTAGCTTCTTGTTTTTTCTAGATTCAACCTCATATCTTCCCGTCTTCCTTTCTTCCCGGCTAAAAAATATTCCGCAGGAATTGCCTTCGGCAAGAGATTATAGAGCCGGGAAGTCGTGGAGAACGGGAAGGAAAGCCAAAACTCGCTACTCTCCCCGGCAGTTCCCAACACCTAACAGCTAACAGCGAACACCTTTTCCCCGAGCTGGCTGTTACCTGACACCCGACACCTCACACCTGACACCTTCCTCACAGCAACTATTCAAAAAAATAGTATATTGAACCCACGTTACACCTCAAGTGTTTACATAAAAACAACGATTGCCATGACCGAGCCAAAAAGACTATTTGACTGCCTGGACTATCACCTGGAACGCACCCCGCTGGACATCATGCTGGCCGGCAAAGAAGGGGGGCAGTGGAAAAAACACAGTACTGCTTCCGTAAAGGAAACGGTGGACCGGCTCAGTGCCGGTTTATTGAGCCTGGGTGTCAGCTGCGGGGATATGAGTCCGGAAGGCCGGGATAAGATTGCCATTCTTGCTAAAAACCGACCCGAATGGGTAATGCTCGATCTGGCTGTTCAGCAGATCGGTGCCGTGCTGACCCCGATCTACCCCACGATCAATGTCAATGAACTGGAATTTGTGCTCAATGATGCACAAGTAAAATATGTATTCGTCAATGATGAGGAACTCTTCCTGAAAGTATATAGCCTGAAGGAAAAAGTGCATAGTGTGAAAGAGATCTATACGTTTGAACATGTGCCCAATGCATTGCACTGGAAAGAAGTACTGAATCTGGCCACCCCGGAATTGATTGCACAAATCAAACCGGTTTCGGATAAAATCACCTACGAGGACCTGGCCACGATTATTTATACCTCCGGCACAACAGGTACGCCCAAGGGGGTAATGCTTTCACACCGGAATATTCTTTCCAATGTGAATGCCAGTATGCCCTGCTTCCCCCCGGGAGAAGAGATGAAGGCACTGAGCTTCTTACCTCTCAATCATATATTTGAGCGGATGGTCACTTATCTCTACCTGTTCAGGGGTATTTCGATTTATTATGCGGAAAGTCTCGAGACCATTGCCGACAACCTGAAAGAAGTGCAACCGCATATGTTCACCACCGTGCCGCGCCTGCTGGAAAAAGTGTATAACAAGATCATGCAGAAAGGCAATGAACTCACGGGCACCAAACGTAAATTGTTTTTCTGGGCGCATGGACTGGCGGAGAAATATGAAATCAATAAAGACCAGGGACCGATGTATGGCTTCAAGCTCGGCCTGGCCAATAAAATCATCTTCAGTAAATGGCGGGAAGGACTAGGTGGTAATATCAAGTGTATTGTAACCGGTGGGGCAGCCTGCCAGGTGCGGCTGATCCGCATATTCAGTGCGGCAAAGATCACCATTATGGAAGGGTATGGATTAACGGAAACCTCCCCTGTGGTGGCTGTAAATCGTTATGAAGAAAGCGGCCGTCGTTTTGGTTCAGTAGGTCCGCTGATCGGAGGTGTGGAAGTAAAGATTGCGGAGGATGGGGAAATACTCTGTAAGGGACCGAATATCATGATGGGTTATTACAAACGGCCGGATCTGACAGCGGAAGTAATAGATCAGGACGGTTGGTTTTATTCCGGTGATATCGGCGACCTGAGTGCGGATAATTTTTTAAAGATCACCGATCGCAAAAAAGAATTATTCAAGACCAGCGGGGGAAAGTATGTCGCTCCCCTGCCCATTGAAAACAAGCTGAAGGAATCTCCTTTTATTGAGCAGGTGATGCTGGTCGGTTCGGACCGGAAATTTGTCAGTGCATTGATCGTACCCTCATTCCCTAATTTGCTCGACTGGTGCCGTCATCATGGTATACATGCAACCGGGCATGAAGAAGTGATCCGTGATCCGAAGGTGCAGGAGATGTATAAAGACCTGGTGGAAAGTTTTAATAAATATTTCAATCATGTGGAGCAGGTGAAAAAATTTGAACTGCTGCCCAATGAATGGAGTGTGGAGACGGGTGAAGTGACGCCTAAGTTATCCCTGAAACGGAAAGTGGTGATAGAGAAATATAAAGATGCAATTGAACGGATCTATAGCTGATCCTATTTGCTTTTGGCGGCACTGTCTTTCCGGCCTCTTTGCATCAGTTTTTGTACAAATTCATCGTATTTCACCTGCTGCTGCGGATTGAGCAGGTTTCTCATTTTCCGGAAATGGGCAAATGTCATACTATCGATAGTGCTTTGCCAGACGGCGATTTTTTCCCGGTATACTTTCCCTATGCTATCTGTTACAGAAGCATCTTTTACCAGTCCGAAATAAACAGCTTTTGCCGCACGGAGTGAATCATAAAGCGGGCGAACCGCTTTAAAATGATCATCCTTCATTTGCTTGTGGGTAGCGGCCTGTTGTTCATCCATACCCACTTCTTTGATCATCATTTCAGCCGGATCCATCCGATCTTTTTTCGGTGGCTTTTTAGCACTACCATTGACCATAAAGTAAACCAGTACGATATTCGATACGAGTAACAGCCCGATCACCAGGGTCAGTATTTTGTTGCTGCTCTTCATCACTTATCCTGATTTAGGTTGTACATGGAAATGGAGCTGTTACCTTCATTGAGCCGGTATTCTGAAGCGAGGGACTGGAAGGTATCCACTTCCGACGTCGCTGTATTGTCTTCGGTTCCGGGTTGGTTGAATACGGCCAGTACATTAATCAGCAGGATAATGGCCATGCCGGCAAATGCATAGGCAGGACGCAGCATCCAGGAAGTCCTGGCAGCCGGAGCCACCTCTTTTTCCATCCTGGCTTTCAGCCGGGTATAGAAGAAATCGGGGGCTGTAGCCTGGGTACAGCCATCGAGGCTGTTCAGGATTTCATCGATTCTATTTTCCTTGTTTGTATTCATATAACAAGTTTTTGACGTTAACAGGGGATAAAACCTTCGAATTGACTTTTTTATTCCAGTTCTTTCTCCAGTAATTTCCGGAGGTTTTGTTTGGCCCGGTGCATCAGTGACTCCACGGCTGCCACGGTGGTTTGCATCACCTCGCTAACTTCCTGATAACTAAGATCTTCCAGTTTATGTAAGGTAAATGCAATTTTCTGATTTTCCGGCAATTTTCCAATGACTTTAAACAAGCGGGCGGCATTTTCTTTCCGGTCCAGTTCCACCCCGGGATGATTAAAATCAGGTATTTCCTGGGCCGGTTCGTTGTCTTCACCCAATAATCGTTGAATAAACCCGAACCGTTTTTTGCTTTTCCGGCTCCGGAGCAGGTCCAGGGATCGGGTAGTAGTGATCCGGTAGATCCAGGTCGATAGTTTGGATTCGGCTTTAAAGGAACCGATAGAACGAAAAACCTGGATAAACACTTCCTGGGCCACATCTTCGGCGTCTTCGGCGTTTTGAACGATGCCCATAGCGGTATTGAACACCCGGTTCTGGTAGGTATCCACCAGGTACCGGAAGGCGGATTCATCTCCCTCCCGAAGCCCTTGTATCAGTTCAAACTCAGTCAACTAGCGATCAGCAATTTTATGCACGAACTTACGAAAGAGGCGGATAATTCTTTTGTATATTTGCACCCCTTGTCCCCCGAAGCTTTAGCGAAGGGGGGCCGTCCCCCATAGCAATTGCGAAGGGGGGCTTCGCCTCCAGATTCTTCGAAGGAATTTGTTACTTCTATATTGAAGTGCAGTCCTCCTTCGCTAAAGCTACGGAGGATGAAAGGTCCCGTAGTTCAATGGATAGAATAGAAGTTTCCTAAACTTTAGATACAGGTTCGATTCCTGTCGGGACTACTTTAGTTAGAAGTTTCCTAAACTTTAGATATCCCGGACGTCCGGGATCGGGACTACTTATTTAGTCAGCAGTTCGTAGCCTGCCTGCCGGCAAAGGCAGGTCGGTAGTTCGTAGTCAATACAGTTGCTCCCGGAATGTTTCCTGAACTTTTGATATTCCGGACATCCGGGATCGGGACTACAGCGCCTACCGAAGCTTCAGCAAAGGTGGGCTTTGTTATTTTAGAAAATAATAATGGTTGCGGGAAAAAATATCAGGCAGCCATTTTTATTAGCTTATAACTACTTGATAATGTGAGGCGTTAGATCTGCGAATGTGTGGCTACAATTTTTTATCTTTGTGAAAATGAATGTAAAGCATGAATTACAAAGTATCATTTCAGGAATTGGCGATCATGCAACAACGGATCTTATCAAAGCAGCGGCCAACTACATTAGAAAAGGCCAGGAAACAAGCGGAAACACTCAAGAACCAAAGCGCACCAAAGACCAAGAAACAACGGAGTTGATCTCATGGATCAATCAACAACAGCTATGGTTCACAGATCACGATGAAAATAGATTCATTGCCAGCGGGGCAGAGCAGAAAGTTTACCTGCACAAGGATGAAAGATACGTTTACAAACTGAACGACTCCATTTTCTATCAATACTGGCTTGACTATTTCTACAGTCTTCTCATCCACAATTATTTTTTTCCTTCTACAGCTTATCAGCTCATCGGATTTTTCAAGAAGGAGGATGTAATCTATGCTGTCGTAAAGCAACCATTCATTGAGATCACAAGCACTACAGATACCAGCACTGTGAAGGAATTCCTTTATGCAAATGGATTTCAGTTAAGGAAGAACAATGATTATTTCAATACTGAACTTGGGCTGATTTTGGAAGACCTTCATGATGAGAATGTCCTGACCAATAATGGCATTCTTTTCTTTATCGATACCGTTTTTTATCTAGACAACACTTTCTTTATTAAATAATATTACTGATTATCAACTCGTACAGATCGAATTAAATATCCTTCGAATTCATTCCTGCCGGGACTACTTATTTAGTCAGCAGTTCGAAGCCTGCCTGCCGGCAAAGGCAGGTCGGTAGTTCGTAGTCAATACAGTTGCTCCCGGAATGTTTCCTAAACTTTTGATATCCCGAACTTCCGGGATCGGTACTACAGCGCCTACCGAAGCTTCAGCGAAGGTGGGCTTTCTTATTTTGGGAAATAATAATGGTTATTTAAAACAATAATCAACTGTTAGCTGTCAGCAGCCCCAAAAGTTTTGCATTCAGGAAAAAATTATCCCTCCCAACTTTGTGCTTGGTTAAGTAACCTGCCTTCACTAACGTATCTAAATAACGTATCGCTGTACTTCGGCTGATCTGTAAATCATTTTGTAAAAACTCAATTTTTGTATAGGGGTACTTAAACAGGTTATTCAACAAATCCTGGCTGTATAGCTTGGAGTGATTGTTGCGTATCTGCTGCTTATAGTACTGCATCAGTTCTTTAATGGAAGAAATTAAAGTAACTGAAGCAGTCGCAGTTTTTTCTATTCCATCCAGCATAAACAATATCCATTCTTCCCAGTTACCTTCATCTCTCACCACCTGTAATAGACGATAGTAATCTGATTTATTTTTTATAATGTACTGACTAAGGTATAATACCGGTAAATGAAGCAGGCCTTTTTGCACCAGGTATAAAATATTTATGATTCGTCCTGTCCGTCCATTACCGTCATAAAAAGGATGTATGCTTTCAAATTGATGATGAATGATTGCCATTTTAACTAAAGGATCTGCATCCATCATCGTATCATCATTGATGAACGTTTCCAAATTGTTCATTAACGATATTATGGTATCAATATCTTGTGGTGGTGTGTAAACAACTTTTCCTGTTTTATCATTCATCAGTTTTGTACCAGGGAGCTTGCGGAAACCAGCCCGGTTTTGTTCTACCACTTCCTGGATTTGTAAAATATGATTGTTGGTCAGCAGCTGATGTTGCTTTACAAGTTGAAAGCCTTTTTTCAGTGCAGCCGCATACTGGTGTACTTCTTTGGCTGCCGGACTTGCAAAAATGTTGCTGAATAAATTACTCTGGTATACTTCATCAAATGTGCTGATAATATTTTCAATGGCAGAACTTTCCCTTGCTTCCCTGAGCGTAAGTGTTTCGAGTAAAATAGACTGATTGGGAATGCTGGTAATGATCCCCTTTAATTCAGCTAATGCCCTATGAGCTTGAGCCAGTTTTTTTAACACGGCCTTGGTTTCCAAATCCTGTGGTACAGGTAGTGGCAAAAGGGGCATAATTTGACTTGTTTATGTCAAATATAAGTCAAAAAAGCCATTTTATGACTTATATTATTAAGATGTGAGTCAAAATTGAGAACTTAAATCAAGAATAGCACCGGGCAGCTATTTTTAATGATGGTCTATAAAAGTGCTTAAATCTATCTCTATTAGATTCGAATTCATTCCTGTCGGAACTAGAAAACAAGTCGGGAGTTAGTAGCCTGCCTGCCG
>CAZLRY010000109.1:7811-9596 GCA_964561675.1 uncultured Chitinophaga sp. | reverse complement strand
TGACCCACTTCGTGGATGACCACGCCCAGCATCCCGTTCTTGGTGCCTTCGCTGTAAGTGCCGTCTTTTTCGGTACGACCAAAATTGAAACAGATCATCGGGTATTCCATCCCGTTAGAGGCTTCAATACTTTGGGCCACCGGGTAAGGGTAAGGAATGGTGAATTTGGAATAGGTTTTTATGGTATGCTCAACGGCTTTGGAAGAGTATTTACGGTAAAGGCCGTAAGCTTCTTTGGGATAGCCGCTCATACACATGATCTTTTTGCCTTCAATCTTTGTGGCCAGCGCGTCCCAAACAAATTTACGGGAAGAGCCCCAGGCAAAGTCACGTACATTATCTGCTTTGAAGATCCAGGTTTTCTTTTTGTCGCTTTTTTGTTTTTCAGCGGCCTTGGCTTCATCGAGTGTAACCACTTCAACCGGCTCTGTGGAGTTCTTCGCTTTGTTCCAGCGGGCCATTTGAGCAGGGGATAATACAGCCGCATAATTCTGTCCTTCGCCGGTAGACAAGATTACGTGATCAGCAGGTACCGTCATGGCCACTTTGAAATTGCCAAAGGTCAGAGCGAATTCACCACGTCCGGTGAATTGATGATTCTGCCAGCCTTGGAAATCGCTGTATACACAAAGACGGGGGTACCATTGGGTCATAGTGAATACATGGTTGCCATCTTCGGGGAAAAATTCATATCCGCCACGTCCGCCCCGGCCATTCCGGTCAGCAATTTTATAATTCCAGTCCAGTTTAAATACAAAACGCTGACCGGCTTTCAGTGGAACAGGCAGTTCCACCCGCATCATGGTTTTATTGACGGTGTATTTAAGGGATTTACCAGTGGCATCGGTCAGTTTAACTATGTTGAAACCATACCCATTATCCGTTTTAGCTTCATCCACACGGTCAATGGCCTGGGGACTGAGCTGACGGTTCATCGGATTACTGGTCTGGTAATTGGCATTATTCACACTGCTGTGCTGGTTCTCGTCCATTTGCAGCCAGAGATACACTAATTCATTAGGGGAGTTATTGAAATAAGTTACGGTTTCACTGCCGTTCAGTTTCAGGTTTTTTTCATCGAGTTCACATTTGATATCATAGTCCACCCGTTGCTGCCAGTATTTTGGACCGGGGGCACCACTGGCTGTCCGGTATTCATTCGGTGTGGGTAGAATACCTCCCATTTGTTCGAATTTATTACCGTGATTGCTGTTGGGGTTATTGTACGTGTTTTGTGCCAGCAGACTGGTGCTGGTGGCCAGTACAATCAAAAAGCAGGAAATGAACTGTCTCATTTGATATGTTGATTTTTAATAATGGATTTTGTTCCGGAATCACTAAAGTAAGGAATTCAGGTGTATGCCGGTTCAGTCCATAAAAAGAAAAAGCCGCTATTTGATAAGCGGCTTTTTCTCATATAAGAAGAAATCAGAATCCTTTCTTCTCCATGGCTTTCTGCATCGGGTTGATGCCGGGGGCCGGAGTTACATTCTGTTTTTGCTTAAATACTTTGAAACGGGAAGGTTCTTTGAAATCACCGAAACTGTTATTCGTTTCGTCGATATCTGCCGTTTCTTTGTACGGGTCCAGTTTAATAGAAGCCACTTCTTTGTCCTTTAAAAAGGTTTTGATGACATTCTTTTCGTTTTTGCGCCATACCTGGGCAGGAATACGTTCAATTTCTTTGGTGCCATCTTTATACGTCCATTCAATAATGATTGGCATGGTCAGGCCGCCTTTATTGCTGAAAGACACTTCGTATAAATGTTTGCTGCCGTATTTCTG
>CAZLRY010000109.1:0-7711 GCA_964561675.1 uncultured Chitinophaga sp. | reverse complement strand
AACCATCCGCGCCAGAACCAATCCAGGTCTTCCCCGGTGGCATCTTCCAGTGTACGGAACAGGTCAGCCGGGGTAGGGGATTTGAAGGCCCAGCGACGTGAATATTCACGAAAAGCATTGTCAAACAGTTCGCGGCCCACAATGGTCTCCCGGAGGATATTCAGTCCGGTCGCTACTTTATCGTAGGCATTGGCGCCGAAATTATTGATGTTTTCACTGTTGGTCATGATGGGCTCCAACTGGTCTTTGGGCAACTTCATATAGTCGGTGATAGTGAATGCGGGACCGCCATCAGAAGGGAATTTATTGTCCCATAATTCCTGGGTCAGGTATTGAAGGTAGGAGTTCAGTCCTTCGTCCATCCAGGTCCACTGGCGTTCGTCACTGTTTACGATCATCGGGTAAAAAGTATGTCCTACTTCATGTATAATCACCAGGATCGCTGCGTTCTTGGCACCTTCACTGTAACTGCCATCTTTTTCTGCACGGCCGGGGTTGAAGGAGATCATCGGGTATTCCATACCCTGGTTTCCTTCCACACTGATTGCTACCGGGTAAGGGTAAGGGAAAGTGAAATGCGAATAAGTCTTTAAGGTATGCGCAACGGCCTTCGTGGAAAATTTACTATAGATCGGATAGGCTTCCTTGGCATAATAGCTCATGGACATTACCTTTTTCCCTTCAATTGGTGAGGACATCGCATCCCATACAAAACGGCGGGAAGAGGTCCAGGCGAAGTCACGTACATTATCCGCTTTATAGATCCAGGTTTTTTTGGCCTTGCTCTTTGTTTTGGAAGCCTGTAATGCCTCATCGAGTGTAACGATCTGCAGGGGCTCTTTGGCGGTTTGTGCTTTTTTCCAACGGGCCATTTGAGTGGGCGTTAATGTTTGCGCATAATTCTGGCATTCGCCGGTACCGCCCACAATATGGTCGGCAGGTACGGTCATCTGTACCTTGAAATTTCCAAAGCAGAGTGTGAACTCACCGGTACCGGTAAACTGGTGGTTTTGCCAGCCCTGGTCATCGCTGTACCGGCAGAGACGTGGATACCATTGGGTCATGGTATAATTATTATTCCCGTCTTCGGCAAAATGTTCATAGCCGCCACGGGCACCGCCAAAACGGATAAAATCTCCGCGATTGGCGATCTTATAATTCCAGTCACATTTAAAAACGAATTTCTGGCCGGGCTTCAGGGGCGCGGGCAGCATCACTTTCATCATCGTTTTGTTGATGGTGTAACTGAGTGGTTTGCCGAGCGCATCGGTGAGTTTGGTGATATTCACACCATACCCGTTATCCGATTTTTTTTCAGTCATCGCATCCAGCATATTGTCGGTGGTTTGCTGGGGCATCCGGTTGCCGGTCTGGTAACCGGCATTGTTTACGGAGCTGTGCTGGTTTTCGTCCAGCTGCATCCAGAAATACGTCAGTACATCAGGTGAATTGTTGAAATAAGTGATGGTTTCCGAACCGGTCAGCTTGTTATTCGCTTCATCCAGTTCGCACTTAATATCATAGTCTACCCGCTGCTGCCAGTATTTGGTACCGGGGGCACCACTGGCGGTACGTTGTTCATTCGGGGTGGGCAGAATAGTGCCCAGTTGCTCAAATTTGTTGGCATGGTTGGAGCTGGCATTGTTCTGAATCTGGGCAATAGCAATGCCGGTCATCAGCAGTAGCATACAACTCAGTAAAAGGCTTTTGTTCATGTAGAGGTATATTTATTAAAAAGGTAAACGTGTAAGTGAAATCTGAAGGGCAAGACTAAAAACGGCAGCTGAAAGAAAGATCACCCATTCCCGGCGGTTGATGCTGAAAGTGGTGATCAATGCCTGGGTGACAAGCAGGAGGGTGGCAACGACCACGATCTGCCCGGCTTCCAATCCTACATTGAAGCCGAAAAGACCCCAGCCCATGCTCTGGTCCCGGGCCAGCATGAAGCGGATGGTATTGGCAAACCCCAACCCATGGATCAGTCCAAAGAATAAGGCCAGAAAATAATTGATCCGTATGGATTTTGCCGTGAACTGCTTCTGAAACAGGTTGCTGATAGCGGTTATGACGATCGTACAGGGAATCAGGAATTCAACCCATGCTGCGGGGAAACGGAAAACATCCATGACGCTCAGGGCCAGGGTCAGGGAATGCCCGATTGTAAAGGCGGTGACCAGGATCAGCACTTGTTTCCAGTCCTTGAGCAGGTAAATAGCGGCCAGGGCTGCTATAAACAAGAGATGGTCCAGGGCATCCCAGCTCATTATATGCTCCCATCCCAGTCCGAAATAAAATTTAAAATCGCTCATCCTTTTTTGGGTTTGATCATCGAACCAAACAGTTATTTTTACCGTCTCAGTTCCGGGCCGACAAATTAAGCCCAACTTACTTAATCCTGAAAAATATTAGTGTCAATGGCATCATCCGTCTATAAATGGCTTTTAATCCCGCTTATTTGCCTGCTGATGGCCGGAAAACCGGCCCCGCACCCCTTCCATGTGAGTGTGATTGAGATAAATCACAATGCGGCAGACAAGACCCTCGAGATCAGTTGTAAGATTTTTACCGATGATTTTGAGAAAATCCTGGCCAAAAACTACCAAAGAAAAGTAGACCTGATCAATCCGTCAGATAAGGCCCCGATGGATTCACTGGTTAAAAAGTATATCCTCAGTCACCTGGTAATCTCAGCAAACGGCAAACCGGTCAGTCTGCATTATCTCGGCTTTGAAAATGATCAGGAGGCGGCCTATGGTTATATCGAAGTGGAAAATATTCCGGTGTTGAATAAGATCGGTATATCCACCAATATCATGTACGACCAGTTTGAAGACCAGGTAAATATCATGCATGTGATCGTTAACGGGAACCGGAAGAGTACCAAGCTGAATTTTCCGGAAACAGAAGCGGAGATAGTCTTTAGTCCTTAGTCATTAGTATTTACTATCGGCTATTCTTCCATATCTTCCAGCAACTCCTTACTCAGCGTCACCAGTACTTTGTCAATCCGGTGACCATCCATATCTATTATCTCGAGGGTGAACCCTTTCCAACTCAGTTTGTCCCCTGTTTTGGGTATACGTTCGAGTTCGTGTAAAACGAATCCGGCGAGCGTATCGAAGTCGTGCTCCCCTTCATTCATCCATTCTGTTTTTTCAAAACGGGTCAGGAAGTCGTAGAAAGGAATCTGTCCGTCCACAATAAAGCTCCCGTCTTCTCTTTCCACGATTTCATAATCGGGTACATCCTGCTGGGGAATATCCCCGACAATCGCTTCGAGAATATCGTTCAGGGTGAGTAGTCCCAGGATACTTCCGTATTCATCCACAATGAAAGCGGAATGGATCTTTGATTCCTTGAATTTCTCCAGCACCTGGTAAGGTGAATTATTTTCCGGAATAAAAAGGGCCGGTTGCATGATTTCTTTAAAAAGGGTATTGTCCGGACTGATGTACAGATCCTTGATCGAAACCACGCCTTTGATATTATCAATCTCCCCATCACAGATCGGGTAGGCAGAGTGAGGCTCCTGGTGTATTTTTTCTTTGATTTTATCTTCGTTGTCATCCAGGTTAAACCAGACGATATCACTCCGGTGCGTCATTAAAGAAGTGATATTCCGGTCGCCCAGGTGAAAGACGCGTTCAATAATTTCCTGTTCTGCTTCATCAATGGTTCCGGCTTCCGTGCCTTCAGTAATCAGGGTCTTGATCTCCTCCTCGGTTACCGCATCGTCTTTGGATCTCTTGATATTGAAAATGCTGAAAAAGATATTGCTTGTTTTATTGAGCAGCCAGACGAAAGGATGCGTGATCCGCGAGAAAGTTTTCATTGGCCCGGCAACCATCATGGCAATCTTTTCCGACCGGAGCAGTCCGATCCGTTTAGGGATCAGTTCGCCAAATACGATTGAAAGGTAGGTGACCAGGATAACTATAAAAGTGGTGGAAATGGTTTCTGCATAGGGTTTGAATAAAGCAATCTGCTCCACATAGGGCTGCAGGTCCTTACCAAACCGTTCGCCGGAGTACACACCCGTAATAATAGAGATCAGGGTGATTCCGATCTGTACAGCGGATAAAAAGAGTTCAGGATGATTGGAAAGGGCAAGGGCCAGTATAGCCTTTTTATCTCCTTTTTCAGCGAGGTGTTCCAGTCTGGCTTTCCGGGCCGATACCAGGGAAATTTCCGACATGGAAAAAAGACCATTGAGGAGTATCAGGAGGCTGAGTATGAATATATCCATTAAACGGAAACCGTTGATTAATGGTCAAAGATAGCGAATCCATAGCGCTTATTGAAGAGTGTGCCGATGCTGATTCCAAAGAGGGTACCCAGGGCAGCTCCGGCTATGACATCCAACGGATAGTGCACACCCACATATACCTGGGCATAGGCTACAGATAAGGCCCAGGCTGGTCCCAGCCAGGCCCATTTGCCGATTACATGCCGGAGCGTGACAAAACTGAATACTCCCATTCCGAAGTGGTTGGCCGCATGATTGGAAACAAAACTAAATCCGGAACCACAATGATCGAGTAAAAGCCGCACCTGCATATAAAAGTCAGGATCATTACAAGGACGTACCCGTTCAAATACCTTTTTAAATGCATGGGTGCCAGTAAGGTCGCAGGCCACAAACGTGCAAAGAAAGAGCAGGACCCACCAGGCGCCTTTGGATTTATAATTTATCACTGTAAACAACAAGAGGAACAGGTAAAGTGGTGCCCAGAATTCCGCCGTTCTCCAGTAAGGCAGCAAACTGTCGAATAACGGATTCGTCCACTGGCTGTTCATTTTCACAAAGAGCCATTTGTCCCATTGCACCAGTTTATCCAGCAGGTTGATTGCAGGCAGTATCATCCCTGCAAATGTAGGATATGCGGGCATAACCGCTGATTTACCGCTTAAATAAGTGATAATGGGTATGGAGATAAGCCGATTAAGTATTTTCTTTGCAGGTCACTAATACTTTTAACCTTACAGCATGCTGGCCAGATTCCGGATACCAAAAACGATTTTATGGGCGGCCAACCTGTTTGGTATCTTCCTGCTGATCTTTACCGGATTCCGTCTGGCCACTTTCCTGGCGTTCCGGCCTGCTGAATTCGGAATTACAGATGCACTCCCTTCATTTATGATGGGCTTGCGCTATGATCTCCGATGGATTGCTGTTATTCTTTTACCAGTGGTACTGCTCAGCAGCTGGCCACGATTATCGCCTTTCTTTTCGTCCAGGAATAAAAAATGGTGGACCTGGTACCTGGCAATCATCACCTTTATTGTCTTCTTCTTTTTTGCGGCCGGCTTTGGCAGTTTTTCGTATAACCAGACACCTTTAGATGCCGGGGCCATGAATTTTGCAGAGGATTTCAGTATATCCATCAAAATGATCTGGCAGACGTATCCGTTGATCTGGATGCTGCTGGGACTGATAGTGGCGGTCCTTTTTTTTCGGTGGATGTATCACCGCAGTCATTGGCAGGTCATCAACCGAACGGACGGAAAGGGGATACCGCACCGACGTAAGGTTTTTGTGTTGAGCAGCTTATTTCTTGTATTCCTGATTTATGGCTCGCTCAGCTGGCCGCCCCTGAACAGGGCCGATAGTTTCCGGTTCAACCATAGTTTTAAGTCTTACCTGGCAATCAATCCCCTGCAGAATTTTATTGCAACGCTTCGGTTACGTAAGCCGGATTACAATGAAAAGAAAGCAAGAACGGTCTTCCCCGTAATGGCGGAATGGATGCAGTTGCCTGATCCGACGGATTTTAGTTTTCGCCGGGAAACCGGACCGCGGAGTACCTCCTTCGAGAGCCGTCCCAATATTGTACTTGTACAATGCGAATCCTTCAGCATGTACAAAAGCACGATGAGTGGTAATCCGCTGAATGCCTCCCCCTATTTTGATTCCCTCTGCCGCCAGGGTGTTTTTTTCGATCGGTGTTTTTCCCCGCATTTTTCAACGGCCCGTGCTTTATTTGCGATTCTTACGGGTAACCCGGATGCACAGTTATTCAAGTTTTCCACCCGGAATCCGGAAGCCCTGAAGCAGCATACGATTATAAATGGTTTTGAAGGATATGACAAACATTATTTTCTGGGTGGAGACCCCGAGTTCAACAATTTTGAAGGGATCCTTAAGAATATTAAGGGGCTGCAGATGCACACCGGCGATTATTTTAAAGCGCCAAAAGTTAATGTGTGGGGCGTAAGCGATAAAGAACTTTTTCTCGCAGCCAATGACCTGTTCCGGAAAAAGGATAAACCCTTTTTTGCCTATATACAAACATCCGGTAATCACCGGCCTTACAATAAGAGTATTCCGGATACAGATACTGATTTTATCAGACTCACCATTCCGGATGATGAACTGCTCAAATATGGTTTTGAATCCCTGGATGAGTATAACTGTTTCCGGTATTCAGATTATTGTTTCCGGAAGTTTATTGAAGCCGCCCGGCAGGAGGAGTATTACCACAATACCATTTTTGTATTTGTCGGGGATCATGGCCTTGCCGGGAATGCCAGTCCCATGTATCCGGCTGTCTGGACGGATATGCGGTTGACAGACGAGCATGTACCCTTGTTGTTTTATGCCCCGGGCCTGCTGGCTCCCCAGGAACGGCACGAAGTCGTTTCGCAGATTGATATCCTGCCGACGATTGCCGGCCTCCTCCATCAGTCTTATGTGAATACTTCCCTCGGGCGTGATCTGCTGGATCCGTCCAAGAAAAACAATTTTGCTTTTATTACCAATACAGCTGACCGTATCGGGATCGTAACCGATGACTTCTACCTGACGCGTAATATAAATTCGGGCGAGGAGTTATTGTCGCCACTGCAAAAAGGTGGTCCAACATATACAGCCGGGCAACTGGATTCATTGCATAAACGGCTTTCCATATTTACCACGGCATTTTATGAAACATCCAAGTATTTGTTGATGAATAACGACAGGGATTGATCTGTCTTGTGTAAGCATGATCCGTTTCGGTTTTTTCAAGAACGTTACAATTATTTACTGGCAAGAATAATCAGTCGCTGTGATTGCTTTACATCATAATGATTGAAGGAATAATCGCCGAATACCTCCTGTACCTGTAGTCCCTGGTAGCTCAGCATGTCTGTAAAGTCGCCAAGGGAAAATTTAGCTACCCGTTCTGTGTAAGCCATCGGCTGTTTTAAAGACGGATCAGAAACAGTAATTTTCTTATAAAAATGGGTCTCGTCATCCCACCGTTGAATATCATATTGAGTGTCCCCGATCTGACGAACTTCTGAGGCTACCAGGTGGGCTTCTGCATAATGTACATTCAGATAGTCAATCACGAATAGTCCACCACTTATCAGGGAAGTTGCAATTGTCCGGAAAGCCGCATCGTGTTCTCGTCGGGTACGGAAATAACCAAAACTGGTGAAGAAGTTAAACACGTAATTGAAATAATTACTGCGGAAAAGCAGCCGCATATCGTGTACAAAAAATTCCAGATTTTCCTTTTCAGCTTTTTTAGCGTGCCGTATACTGTCGGGTGAAATATCAATACCTGTCACCTGGTATCCTTTTGCTGCGAGAATTTTGCTATGACGTCCCTTGCCACAGGCCACGTCCAGCATTTTAGCTGTTGGGGGTGGTTGCAGCCGCTGTAGCAGTTGGTTGATAAAGGCTTCCGCCTCTTTTTCGTCCCGTTTAAAATATAGTTTATGGTAG
>CAZLRY010000108.1:0-9600 GCA_964561675.1 uncultured Chitinophaga sp. | reverse complement strand
TGACAGAAACCTCCACACAGATCATTTTCCAGGAGATCAAAAAACTGAAACCACAACTGGTGATAGTGGACTCCATCCAGACCTTACACACCACCCATATTGAATCTTCACCCGGCAGTGTATCACAGATCCGTGAATGTACCGCCGAGTTTCAGCGCTTTGCCAAAGAAACCAATACACCGGTGTTTCTCATTGGGCATATCACCAAAGACGGCAGCATTGCCGGTCCGAAAATTCTCGAACATATGGTGGATACCGTATTGCAGTTTGAAGGCGACCGTCACTATGCATACCGCATTCTGCGTACATTGAAGAACCGCTTCGGCAGTACCGCTGAACTGGGTATTTATGAAATGACTGATTCCGGTATGCGGGGTGTACTCAATCCGAGTGAAATACTGATCACGCAGAAAGAAGACCAGTTAAGTGGCATCGCCATTGCCGCCACGATCGAAGGCATGCGTCCCCTGCTGATCGAAGTACAAGCCCTCGTAACACAATCGGTATATGGTACGCCGCAACGGACCGTCAGTGGTTTTGATCTTCGTCGTTTACAATTGCTGCTGGCCGTACTGGAGAAAAGAGGCGGCTTTCATTTCGGTATGAAAGATGTCTTCCTCAATATTGCCGGCGGTATCAAAGTGGAAGACCCTTCCATCGATCTCGCTGTACTTTGCGCCCTGCTCTCCTCTTATGAAGATGTAACCCTGCCACAACATATTTGTTTTGCCGGCGAAGTGGGTCTCAGCGGCGAGATCCGTGCCGTGAACCGGATTGAACAACGGATCGCGGAAGCGGAAAAGCTTGGTTTTGAAAAAATCCTGGTCTCCAAGTATAACCAGAAAGGACTGGCCAAACAGAAATTCAATATTGAAGTAGTGACTATGGGGCGTGTGGAGGAGGTGTACCGGTATTTATTCTGATCCTTTCCTTAGATTTACGGCCCAAACCTTATCACTATGTTGTTTTTAAAAGAAATGAAGGATTCCCTCCTTCACTTCCTCTTTCCGCATACCTGCTGTGGATGCGGCACTGATATATTACCGGAAGACTCCACCCTTTGCCTTCATTGCCTGCATGCGTTACCCGAAACCTGTTTTGAGTGGCATCCCTCCAATCCGGCGGAAAAAATGTTCTGGGGAAGATTGCCCCTGCAAAGTGCCGGTGCCACTTATTATTTCACCAAGGAATCACTGGTACAACACCTGATGCACCAGCTGAAATACAAAGGCAATAAAGAACTGGGTATACAACTGGGAATGCTAATGGGAGAAGCCCTAAAAAAATCAGGTCGCTTTACAGCCGATGCACTGATCCCTCTTCCCTTATTCCCGGCCAAAGAAAAAAGAAGGGGATACAACCAGGCCACGGTACTCTGCGAAGGAATCTCGGCCACCATGCATATTCCCGTGTGGGATCAGGTAGTGAAACGACCGGAACATACCGAAACACAGACCAAAAAAGGAAGAGTGGAACGATGGAAAAATATGGAAGGAAAGTTTATTGTACAGGACCCGGCTATTTTGCAAAATAAACGACTGCTGCTGGTGGATGATGTGGTTACCACCGGAGCCACCCTGGAATCCTGCGGGGCGGAACTATTAAAAATACCCGGAGTACAACTGAGTATTGCCACCTTATGTATTGCCACTCGTTAATGTCAGTTTCATGACTTATTTTTGAATCCAATGAAGTTTACCGGACTCCTCGTTTTATCCCTGCTCCTCTTGTTGAATTCCTGCCGGAAAGATTCCTTTATTACCTCGCCGGAAGCCCGGATCGGCCTGAGCATCGATACGCTGAAATTTGATACGGTATTTGTCAGTGCCGGTTCCACGTTCCGCACACTGATCATCAAGAATGAGAATGACCAGCAACTACGGCTCTCCTCTCTTAAACTGATGGGCGGCAGCGGATCTGTTTATAAAATGAATGTGGATGGCATGCCGGGTACGCAATTCAGCAACCTGGAAATTGCAGCCAATGACAGCCTGTTTGTATTTGTACAAGTCAATGTAAATCCCAATGCCGCTAACCTTCCCTTTGTGTTACGCGACAGCATACTGATTGAATTTAATGGTAACAGCAAAAAAATACAACTGGAGGCCTGGGGCCGTAATGCGCATTTCTACCGCGACCGTGTGATCAGCAGCAATGAAACCTGGAACAATGACCTGCCTTATGTGATATTGGGGTCACTGGTGATACCGGATGGACAAACACTCACGATCAATAAAGGCTGCCGGATCTATGTCCATGCGGATGCGCCACTTATTGTGGATGGCACATTAATCGTCAATGGTGAAAAAGATACAGCCGACCGGGTTTATTTTCAGGGAGACCGGCTGGATGAGCCTTATAAAAATTATCCGGCCAGCTGGCCCGGCCTCTTCTTTTTATCCAATGCAAAAGACAATGTGCTGAATTATGCAGTGATAAAAAATGCCTACCAGGCCATCGGGATGCAGGGACCTGCAGTTAACAGCAATCCCAAATTGACGCTGAATGAAACAGTGATTGATAATGCCTATGATGCGGGAGTCATTGCCATCAACTCAAGTCTGCGGGCCCGCAATTGCCTGATCTCGAACTGCGGAAAAAATCTTTACCTCGTACAAGGTGGTACCTATCAGTTCACCCATTGCACCGTGGTCACCTATGCCAACCGGTTTATTGAACACAAAGAACCGGTACTCACTTTATCCAATACAGCCAACAGTATTACTAATTCACTGGATGCGGTCTTCCGGAATTGTATTTTCTGGGGAGAGAACGGGGTGGTAACAGATGAAGTGCTGGTACAAAAATCCGGCAGCAGCAGCTTCAATGTCAATTTTGATTACAATCTCTGGAAAGTAGAGACCCCGCCAGCCAACAGCACCATTACCCAGGCGATCAATAACCAGGCTCCCTTGTTTGACAGTATTAATACCTCCGATAATTATTATGATTTCCGGCTCAAAACAGGTTCCCCCGCCCTGAATAAAGGAGTCAATGCCGGGATACTCACTGACTTAGACGGGAAAGTCCGGCCGGTAGGACTGCCGGACCTGGGCAGTTTCGAAAAGCAATAAGCAAACCATTCCTCCTTTCTTTCCGTTTGGAGAACCAGACGGCCTTATTTTTGTTATTCAACTTATTAAACCAGCGAAACATGAAAGCATTAGTCATCACCCTTATTATGAGTACCTTTTTAACAGCCGGTTCTATCTATGATTTTAAAGTGACTGGTCTGGATGGAAAAGACATTGACCTCTCAGCCTACAAAGGCAAAAAGATCCTGATTGTGAATACCGCTTCCAAATGCGGACTGACCCCTCAATTCGAAGGATTAGAGGCTCTTTATAAAAAGTATAAAGACAAACTGGTGATCCTCGGATTCCCGGCTAATAATTTCGCCGGACAGGAACCCAAGAGCAACAGCGAAATCGGTGAATTTTGTAAACAGAACTATGGTGTAACCTTCCCGATGGCTGAAAAAATTTCGGTGAAAGGTGATGATACCCATGCCCTCTACAAATTCCTGAAAGAGCAGGCGACCGCCAAAGGTTTTGCCGATCCGGTAACCTGGAATTTTGGCAAGTTCCTGGTGAATGAAAAAGGCGAACTGATCGCCACTTTCTCACCAAAGACAACGCCAATGAGTGAAGAAATTTTAAAATACCTGAATTAATACACCGGACGGTATACAAGGTGAGACGAAAGACCTGTGCCATATGGTGCAGGTTTTTTTTTGTTAATTGAGCATTGTATTTCTTAGATACGAAATGTTCAATGCTCAATTTTCAATGTTTGAACCCCTTCCTCCTTCGCTAAGCTACGGCGGACATGCCGGGGTTCCAGGGGCCGTGGGGGCACGCATACCCCGGGTTTCACCCGGGGCTATTAAAAGTTTAAGCCCTCCGGGCTTGGTTCCTTTTGAAATTCCGGTTTATGTATTGGACCGTTATAATGCTTCATACCAATTTGAAAACTAAGAATCTTACTGAAATTAATATCAACTTTGTTAACCACGACCGGGATTGAACTTAATTCACCGAGGTACTCATAAATGACATCCGGAATAGAATCAAACTCGCTGGGATTGTATCCAACTGCTAACCCCGAAGGGGGTTGAACCATTCATAGCCCCGGGTGCCAACCCGGGGGACAAGGTGACGTGAATGTCCTGCAACCCCAACGGGGTTGAACTATTTGATATTGCCATCAACATAATATAAATAAAAAGGATCTGGTTATTTTTTGTCTTCTAAGAATGCTATCAGGCTTAAAACATTGGATGAACGAAATAAAACCTCTCCTTTACTGTTTACTACTATATAATTCGGATAAGAATCTGCGCCTAATAAAGCCGCCGTTTCAGGATTAATACGCCAGTCCCTCCCGGAAATTTTTTTAGTCCGGAGATACTTATACATAGATTCACGTGTATCCCCTGCATTTAACCAGTAAAAAGGGATGACACCTTCATATTCAGCCATCAGTTTCTCCAGGTAAGGGGCCTGGGTATGACAGCCAATACACCAGGAACCCCAGACATAAATTACATAATACTTCGGCTTATCATCTGGTATAAATACCTGTTTATAACCCAGACTGTCATTATAGCTAAACAAGGGTAACCTATCAATAGTATCCGCCTCCACATTCAGTTTTTTTAACTTTATATAATCACCGGTCCGACCTGTTTTAATAAGTTTATATACTGTTTTTGACAACGTTAATTGCATCCTCTTCCTCACATTCCGGGAATGCAACGGATTATTATATATGCTGATATTGCTTGAAGTATCCCCAGTAGTTACTTTATCCCATTTACGGTAATACCATCCATTGTGATTTACATCAGCCAATGTAATAAGTTGGCCACACGGCAAATGAATCTTACGGAGATAAAGGGAGCTTTCTTGTATTACATAGTTTGGCGGCAGCAGGTTCTTCCACCTTGAACTAAATAGATTATAGAGCAAATTATTAATAGTATCAGGATTGTCATCACTATACCGTAACCTGTAATTTAGTACCGCCTTTTTATCATACTGATTCCTCAATGTTACCTGGAACCAGTCTCCTTTTTTGAAATGTATGGGAATGTCATCACTGAAATCTGCATTCCCGTTCAGGTCTGGCAAAAACTGTAAACTGTCTTTTCCAAAACCGGTCAACAGATAAAAAACTGAATGCCTGGTCCTTTTTTTCTTCAACCCTGTGAAATAAAGGAAACCCCATGCTGACTTTTGCTGAAAAAAAGAATCTGGAATAGTAAAGGCAAATGCCTTTACATCATTCCGGAGCGTATCCCCTGTCAATAATCTTGGATAAAAAGCCGTATAGCTGCCCGGCCGATCAGGGAAAAAATCTTTTTCTGCCGGGAATTTTTGTACACGCTGCCCCGTATTACATGCGGTAACTGTAAGTATATTTAGTAAAAGGATAAGGTGAATTTTCATTTACTAAATCTAATATTTTTCGGCTGGCTAACCCTTATTTTTGCCTTTTATGTCATTCTCCCAGGTCATAGGACAATCCGCGGTCAAGCAACAACTCGCCGAACTGTTACAACACAACCGGCTGAGCCATGCGTTGTTGTTTCTGGGAAAGGAAGGCAGCGGTGCCCTGCCTTTAGCTTTGGCATTTGCACAATATGTGGTTTGTGAGAAAGCTAATCCTAAAAAAGTAGTTGCTGCGGGACCCTCACTCTTTGGAGAGCCGGAAGTCGACAGTACGCAGCCCGCAGTTGGCACTCACCACTCACCACTCACCACTGACTCTTGTGGTGTATGTTCCGCCTGCCTGAAAGCGCAACAATTTGTCCATCCGGATATTCATTACTCCTATCCTACCGTGACCAAAAAGGCCGGAGAGAAACCGATTGCCACAGATTTTATTACGGAATGGCGGGAGTTTATTAAACTCAATCCTTACGGCAATCTTTTTGACTGGATCGAAATGATCAAGGAAAAGGAAAACAGCCAGGGAAAGATCACGGCGCGGGAATGTGATGAGATCATCAAGAAACTCAGCCTGAAAAGTTTTGAAAGCGAATACAAGATCCTGGTGATGTGGATGCCTGAGGAACTGGACAAGGAAGGAAACAAACTTTTAAAGATTATTGAAGAACCCCCACCCAATACCTTATTTATCCTGGTGGCCGAAAATGAAGAACTCGTGCTGCCCACCATCCTGAGCCGTTGCCAGCTGGTAAAAGTACCGGCCCTGGATAACAGCGATATTGAAGAAGCCCTCATCAGCCGGAACAAAACCGAACCTGCCATTGCCCGCCAGGTAGCTGGCGTAAGTGAAGGAAACTACCGGGAAGCCCTGCAACTGGTGCAACATGCCGAAGAAGACTGGCTGGTCTTGTTACGGGAATGGCTGAATGCGATTCTGAAGGGTGGTCCGGTGGCTCAGACCAAATGGGTAGAGGAAGTCAGCCGGCTGGGAAGGGAAAAGCAAAAGCAGTTCCTCCGCTATTTTAACCACCAGCTCGAACTGGCTATCCATTACCGGATCCGGGGCGAGGCCCTGAATATCGGGGAAAAGGAAAAGGATTTTGCTGTCCGGCTCAATAAATTCGCGGGTATTGAACAACAGGAAGCCATTATTGAGGAGCTGGACCGGGCCAGTTATTATATAGAAAGGAATGCCCATGGCAAAATGCTCTTCCACGCCCTGACCATTAAACTATACCATATTATTCAGGATAAGGTTGTATTTTTGATGGAGTGAGTAAGGAAAGTGGAGAGTGGAGAATAGAAAGTGGGAAATACAAAACAGGTAAATCCCGGGTTACAAGTTGGTTAAGTATCTTATTTCTTTTTATATAGTTTTATAAATAACTGACAAGCAGTCTTTTGCCACAAACTATATGCCCGCCTGTAACCTGGTTACGCTGTTTCCCGTTTTGAATTTTTAATTTTTAATTGCTACCGGAGTTAGTCCGGAACATTTAGTTATATGGGTTGTACAGGTTGCAGTACTGATACAGGCGGTAAGCCAAACGGATGTAAGAGCAACGGCGGATGCAGTTCCGGCGGTTGCAACCGCATGAACGCGCATGACTGGCTGCGCAACCTGCCCATGACCGATTTTGACAGTGCCTGCAAAGTGATTGAAGTCAGCTTCAGCCAGGGCACCCGCAAGGATTTCTTCCGCAATCCCACTTTACAACCATTTGAAAAAGGAGACCTGATCTGTGTGGAAGGCGTGAGCGGTTTTGACCTCGGGGAAGTATCCCTGACTGGTGAGATCGTGCGTCTGCAGATGAAGAAAAGGAATGTAAAGGAAGATCATCCCGAAATGAAAAAAGTATTGCGACGGGCGACCGATCGTGATGTGGATATCTGGAAACAGAATAAAGCCCGTGAACCGGAAGCGGTAATCCGCAGCCGGGCCATTGCCAAGCAGCTCAAACTGGACATGAAGATCAGCCAGGTGGAAATGCAGGCCGATGGACGCAAAGCCACTTTCTTCTATATTGCTGACGGACGTGTGGACTTCCGGGAACTGATCAAAGTATATGCTTCAGAATTCAAGGTAAAAGTGGAAATGCGCCAGATCGGTGCCCGGCAGGAAGCTGGAAAGGTGGGCGGTATCGGCAGTTGTGGCCGTGAACTCTGCTGCAGTACCTGGCTCACTGATTTTAAATCGGTGAATACCGCAGCGGCCCGTTACCAGAATCTCTCCATCAACCAGACCAAACTCAGCGGACAGTGTGGTCGCCTCAAATGTTGTCTTAACTACGAACTCGATACTTACCTGGATGCATTACAAGGATTCCCCGACAACTGCGATGTATTGCAGGTGGCCAAGGGTAATGCGTTCCTGATCAAGAAAGACATTTTCAAAAACCTGATGTGGTATACGTTACCGGATAGTAACAAGCAATACCCGCTGACTATTGAACGTGTACAAAAAATCAAGGCCCAGAACCGCCAGGGTATTACCCCGGATGAACTGGAACCTGTGGATGTAACGACCGGTAAACAGAAAGAAGCCGAACCTGAAATGGTGGAACTGGTGGGACAGATCAGTCTGCGTACCCTCGAAAAAGCCGAGCAGAAAAAGAGACAACAGAACCAGCAACGTCAGCAACGTGGTGGCCAGCAAGGCGGACAACAACGTGGCGGTGGACAACAAGGCGGTCAACAGAACCGCGGACAACAAGGTGGTGGACAGCAAGGTGGTCAACAGAATCGCGGACAGCAACGTGGTGGCGGACAACAAGGACAAGGTGGTCAGCAAGGCGGACAACAAAACCGTGGACAACAAGGTGGTGGTCAGCAAGGCGGCGGTCAACAGAATCGCGGACAGCAACGTGGTGGCGGACAGCAAGGTGGTGGGCAGCAGGGCGGTCAGCAGAACCGCGGACAACAACGTGGTGGCGGACAACAAGGCCAGGGCAATCGTAACCAGCCAAGACCCAATAATCCTAATCGTAACCAGGGTGGACAGGGCAATCAGCAACGACCCAATAATCCCAATGCAGGGCAAGAAGGAAATCAATCCTGATTATTCAATCAATGAAATAAGTTCTTTAACTGCTGCACTCCGCAGCAGTTTTTTTTTGCCCCTATTCGCCGGTTAAGGTGCAGTCCCCGTTTATTAAGATGGCTTTACCGGCTGTTCATCTTCCCGGAAACAGCCATTTCCCCCTGTTATTTTTAGCCGGCCGGTTGCCTGCGCAACGGCGAACTAATCATCACCTGTTTAAATTAAATCTCTATGCCAAAAATCTACTCCTTGTTTCTATGGATCATGCTTTGCTGTTGCAATAGTATGATGGCGAATCCTCCCTCTCCGCGGGAAACCAATCATGACTTATTTGCATCCGATGTATTTCAACCCGCCAATCAAACGGTCTGTAATGGGACCAGTACCAATACTGTGGTATTTGTCAGTTCGATCTCAGGCACCATTTTCAACTGGGTTAACAATAACTCATCGATTGGTCTTGCGGCCAGTGGTACGGGCAATATTGCGGCCTTCACCGGAATTAATACCGGCACTTCACCAATTGTGGCAACGATCATTGTTACACCAACAGACGGTGTAACCAATGGTACGCCCAAATCATTTACGATTACTGTCAATCCAATTCCGTCAGTAAACGCTGTATCAGACCAGACCCTTTGTGCTGGCACCAGCAGTACAGCGGTGAATTTCACCGGCAGTGTACCGGGTACGGTGTATTCCTGGGTCAACAGTAATCCGGCTATTGGTTTAGCAGCCAGTGGCAGCGGATCCATTCCTTCATTCACGGCTACCAATTCAACTACTGCCCCAATTAATGCTACAATCACGGCGACGCCTAGTTTCGGGGCAACCTTACCCGAACTGCTTTACTATAAATTCGAAGGCAGCGGTACTACCGTTGATAACCTTGCCACTAACGCTCCGGCGGGTACAACTACAGCGAATATTGTTGGTTCACCCACCCAGGGAGGATCCGGCATCTGCGGCGGCACCCTGATCGGTGGCGGCGGCGGGGGTCTCGGCAATCATTTAAATACCAACTGGACTCCCAATATCACGGGCTCATGGACTATCTCTTTCCGGACTGCGAATATCCCTGCCACTGCAGCCTCCGTAGTATTTGGT
>CAZLRY010000107.1:6075-9619 GCA_964561675.1 uncultured Chitinophaga sp. | reverse complement strand
AGAACAGTGCGGCGGCAGCGGGGTATATGGCTTGTAATTTTTACGGCCGGCCTTCGGAGAAAGTAAAACTGGTGGGCGTCACCGGTACGAATGGAAAAACGACGATCGCGACTTTATTATATAAGCTCTTTACAAGATTGGGATATAAAACAGGATTGCTCAGCACCGTGGAAAACAGGATCGGTGAAGAAATAGTACCGGCCACGCATACCACACCGGATGCAATCAGCCTGAACTATTTGCTGAAAAGAATGGCAGAGGAAGGATGTGCGTATGTGTTTATGGAGACCAGCTCACATGCCATACACCAGCACCGGGTAACCGGACTGACTTATGCCGGCGGACTGTTCAGTAATATAACACATGATCACCTGGATTACCACAAAACCTTTGATGAGTATATCCGGGTAAAAAAAGCCTTTTTCGATTCATTGCCGGCCGGCGCCTTCGCCATCAGCAACGCGGATGATAAGAGAGGAATGGTGATGCTGCAGAACACGAACGCAAAGAAGTATTACTACAGTCTGAAAACGCTGGCTGACTTCAAAGGAAAGATCCTGGACAACAGCCTGAGTGGCTTGCAGATGACGGTGAATGATATCGAAGTGCATTTCCGGCTGATCGGTGAGTTCAACGCCTACAACCTGCTGGCCGTTTATGGTGCTGCGATTTGTATGGGCGAAGACAAACAGGAAGTGCTGACCGCTTTAAGTGAACTGACCGGTGCGGAAGGAAGATTTGATTACCTGGTTTCCGCCAATGACAAAGTGATCGCCATCGTGGATTATGCACACACGCCGGATGCCTTGCTGAATGTGCTGGCTACGATAAAGAAACTGAGAAAAGGATTTGAACAGATCGTTACTGTGGTAGGATGCGGGGGCGACCGGGATAAAACAAAAAGACCATTGATGGCTGCCGCTGCCTGCGAACATAGCGACCGGGTGATTTTTACCAGCGATAATCCCCGGAGTGAGTCCCCGGAACAGATTATCCGGGATATGGAAGAAGGATTAGCACCAGCGTACAGAAGAAAATATATCTCAATCACCGACAGGAGAGAAGCGATTAAAACCGCCCTCAGCCTGGCAAACAAAGAAGACATTGTACTGGTAGCAGGAAAAGGACATGAGAAATACCAGGAAATAAAAGGAGTGCGGAGCCACTTCGATGATAAAGAAGAAGTGGTGGAGTTTTTTAAACTGTTGAATAAGTAAACCAATAACCGGCAACGAACATGTTACATCATTTATTTGAATGGCTGAATAACCAGGGGATCGAGATCCCCGGCAGCAGGCTGTTTGGGTTTATCACCTTCCGGGTGCTGGCTGCCGTGCTGCTTTCCTTATTCATCACGCTCGTTTATGGTAAAAAACTGATCCGCTTCCTCCAGAAAAAACAAATCAGCGAAAGTATCCGTGAAGAAGGACTGGCCGGGGAAGAAAGTAAAAGAGGTACACCCACCATGGGCGGGATCATCATCATCATGGCGATCATCATCCCGACGCTCTTACTGGCTGATCTGACCAATATCTACGTACAGGTGCTGCTGATCAGTACCGTTTGGCTGGGTATCATCGGATTTATCGATGACTACCTCAAACTGAAGAGTAAAAGAATGGCGCAGCAGAAAGGCGCTGATTATAAAAAATCAAATAAAGACGGTTTGGCCGGCTGGTTCAAAATACTGGGCCAGGTGGGACTGGGTATACTGGTAGGGGCTACCCTTTATTTTAATAGTGATGTGAAGATATGGAGAGAGTATGTGGGAAAGGTTCCGCCAACTGATTCTACGGTTAAAGCAAAAACATATAATGGAACTGTCCGGTATTTTGTTGAAACCAAGGAGCCGATTACCACTATTCCATTTGTCAAAAATCACGAGTTCAATTATTCCAAACTCCTGCCAGCTTCCATGCGGGATTATACCTGGGTGCTTTATATTCTGATCGTGATCTTTATTATCACTGCTGTTTCGAACGGAGCCAACCTGACGGATGGATTGGATGGTCTGGCTACGGGTACTTCGGCCCTGATTGGCACCCTGCTCGGCATCTTCGCTTATGCGAGCGGTAACCTGGTCTTTGCGGATTATCTGAATATCATGTATATCCCGAATCTCGGTGAGCTATCCATCTTCATCGCCGCGATGATCGGAGGCTGTGTCGGATTTCTCTGGTACAATTCCTACCCGGCACAGATGTTCATGGGTGATACGGGCAGTCTGACACTCGGTGGAATAATCGCCTCACTGGCCATCATTGTGCACAAGGAATTGCTGATACCGATTTTCTGTGGCGTGTTTCTGGTCGAAGCCCTGAGTGTGATGCTGCAGGTGGGATACTTCAAGTATACCAAGAAAAAATATGGCGAGGGCCGCCGGATTTTCCTGAAAGCCCCGCTGCATCACCACTACCAGGTAAAGAAATACCATGAAGTGAAAATTGTTACGAGGTTCTGGATTGTAACAGTATTGCTGGTGGTACTGAGCATTGTAACGCTGAAACTGAGATAAATAGTACCAGTCTTTAGCGGGGAACAGGCTGGCGAAATATATAACCGAAAAACCCCGGAATCCAATCCCGAAGAAGACGATCATTCCGATCCGATCGAATTGTTGTGCAGTTGTAGTAAAACCAATACTTGTGAAGAACCGTGTTCCGTACACTGAATTATTGTTATGGGAAAAAGAATGGTCATACTGGGTGGGGGAGAAAGCGGCGTAGGGGCTGCCCTCCTTGCAAAGCAAAAAGGATATGACGTTTTCCTGTCCGATGGAAGTTCTTTGAAGAAAGAGTATCGTAACGAATTAACCGAAGCCGGGATCGCTTTTGAAGAAGGGCAGCATACCGAAGACCAGATCCTGAACGCGGATGAAGTGATGAAGAGTCCCGGTATCCCCGAAAAAGCCGCGATCGTGAAAATGATCCGGGCCAAAGGAATCCCGGTGATCAGCGAAGTGGAATTGGCTTACCGGTACAAGGGCAACAGTAAAATCATTGCCATCACCGGGAGCAACGGAAAGACCACCACTACAGCGCTAACCTTCCATATCTGCAAAGAAGCAGGACTGGATGCGGCCCTGGTCGGGAATATCGGTGATTCATTTGCCAAACAGGTGGCACTGGATCCTCGCCCGTTGTATGTGGTGGAAGTGAGCAGTTTTCAGCTCGATGATATTGAAACATTCCGTCCGGATATCGCGATCCTGACCAATATCACCGAGGATCACCTGGACCGTTACGAATACAAATTTGAAAACTATATCCGGAGTAAGTTCCGGATCACGATGAACCAGCAGGCGAATGATACATTCATTTACTGCGCAGATGATGAAGTAACACTGAAATATTTAACTGAATACAATATCAAATCAAACCAACTGCCAATAAGTATGAAAAGAGAATTACCAAACGGCGCATTTATCAAGGACGGCGACATGTATGTAAGAACCGGACAGGATTTTACCACCATGAGCGTGTTTGATTTTGCCTTAAAAGGAAAGCATAACCAGTATAATACAATGGCAGCATGTGTGGCAGCA
>CAZLRY010000107.1:0-5975 GCA_964561675.1 uncultured Chitinophaga sp. | reverse complement strand
GCCTGCGCCAGTTTTGATCTTTTTAAGAATTATGAAGACAGGGGTACACAATTTAAACAAGCAGTAAAAGAGTTATAAGCATTCATGGAAGCCACCCGGGACATACGGTTCAATGACCTGAAGAATACCTTCAACACGCAGCACCTGTTCAGCAAAACAAAAGGCGATAAGGTGATCTGGGCCCTGGTGGTATTGCTGACCCTGGTATCCCTGCTGGCGGTATATAGCGCTACCGGTTCGCTGGCTTATAAAAATTATAAAGGCAACACAGAAATTTACCTGTTCAAACAGGTGGCCTTTATCCTTGCGGGTATCATGGTGATCTATTTTGCGCACCTGGTTAATTATACGTTTTATTCCAAAGCCGCCCGCTTCGTATTCCTGCTGTCAATTCCTTTATTGTTTTATACCCTGTTCTTCGGTGTAAAGATGAATGAAGGAAGCCGTTGGATCCGGCTCCCGATCATCAACATGACCATGCAGACGTCTGACCTGGCCAAGCTGGCACTCTTTATGTACCTGGCCCGCCTGCTCAGTAAGAAACAGGATATGATCAAGGATTTTAAAAAAGGATTTCTGCCGGTTATCTGGCCCGTAGCCCTGACCTGCCTGTTGATTGCACCCGCCAACCTGTCCACCGCTCTATTACTCGGTGCCAGTTGCCTGCTGCTGTTATTCATCGGCCGCGTGAGTACCAAACATATCCTGATGACCATCGGTATCGCCATGATCCCGCTGATCATCCTGATCTCCGCCGCCGTGATCCGTCATAAATCGGATGGTGAAGTGGTGAAAAAATCCTCCGGCAGCGGACTGACCGTAAGAGTGGATACCTGGATCGGCAGGGTAGAGAGTTTTATATATGGTACGAAAGAAGATATCGCTGGCGGGGCTTATCAGACCAGCCAGGCAAAAATAGCTATTGCCAAAGGCGGTGTGTTTGGAGTAGGTCCGGGGAACAGTACCACCCGTGATTTCCTGCCGCAGGCGTATAACGATTTTATTTATGCCATTATCATAGAAGAGTATGGAATCGCCGGCGGGGCATTCATCATGTTCATTTACCTGGTGTTTCTCTACCGCTGTATCCGGATCTTCAAGCGATGTCCCTTTGCCTTTGGCGCTTTTCTCGCATTGGGACTCAGCTTTACCCTGGCCATACAGGCCGTGGCGAATATGGCGGTGACGGTGAATCTTTTTCCGGTTACCGGGGTTACACTGCCCCTGGTAAGTATGGGTGGAACCAGTTTCATCTTTACCTGCCTGGCCATCGGGATCATATTGAGTGTGGCAAGAAACGTTGAACAGACAGAAGGAGCAGCATTGGCAAAAGCGGCAAACCAGGAAGCATGAGCAAACGGATCATTATCGCGGGCGGGGGTACTGGCGGTCACATTTTTCCGGCCATCGCCATCGCCAATGCGCTGAAGAAAAAAGATTCTTCCATTGAGATCCTTTTTGTAGGAGCAAAAGGAAAGATGGAAATGGAAAAAGTGCCACAAGCAGGTTACAAAATTGAAGGATTGGATATTGCCGGGTTTAACCGGAGCTCTTTGATAAAAAATATCGGGTTACCATTCAAACTGGTTAAAAGCTTTTTGCAGGTGCGTCGCATCTTCAATCAGTTCAGACCGGATGCCGCCATCGGGGTGGGAGGTTATTCCAGCTTCCCGGTTCTGAAAACCGCGCAAGCAAAAGGGATCAAAACCTTTATCCATGAGTCGAATTCCTTTGCAGGGAAATCGAATATCATGCTGGGAAAAAATGCCACCCTCGTATTTACGGGTACAGATGGAATGGAAAAATTTTTCCCGGCGGAAAAAATAAGGGTCACCGGTAACCCGGTGAGGGTAGCGATCACCCGGGCCAATGTGTCAAGGGAAGAAGGAATCAACTTCTTTGGACTGGATCCGCAGAAGAAGACCTTGTTTGTAGTGGGAGGAAGTCTCGGAGCCAGATCAGTTAATGAAGCGATTGGCGCCGGACTCGATGAACTCCTCGGTGCAGGTCTCCAGTTGATCTGGCAAACCGGAAAACCTTATGCGGCTACTGCAAAAGAAAAAGTAAAGGGTAAAACCGGGGTTTGGGTGAACGAGTTTATCACGCAGATGGAATTTGCCTATGCAGCAGCTGATATAGTGGTTGCACGTTCCGGGGCGATGACGGTTGCTGAATTATGTGTCGCCAGAAAGCCTGTAGTGTTTGTGCCCTATCCGTTTGCGGCCGAAGATCATCAGACGGTGAACGCACAACAATTGGTGAATAAGAGGGCTGCGATGATGGTAAAGGATAATGAAGTAATGCAGGTATTGGTTGCAACAACAATAGGGCTGGCAAAAGACGAAGCCAGACAACAGGAAATGAAAGCAACTATTGCCACACTGGCTATAGCGAATGCAGACGAAGTGGTGGCGGATGAAATTTTGAAACTGATCTGAAAACTATATAGACGGAACCTTTTGAAAATCGATTTTTTAATAAAAACATTCTCTCCAGGCACTTTTCCAGGTGCAGGTGGGAAAACCGTACAAGCCAATACTGTCCTTATGAATACCCCCTTTGGGGGGATTGACAACCTGAAAGAGGTCTACTTTATCGGAATCGGAGGAATCGGCATGAGTGCCATCGCCCGTTTCTTCCATGCCGGTGGAGTAAAAGTGAGCGGGTATGATAAGACCCCAACACCCCTGACCCGGGAACTTGAAGCCAGCGGGATCAACGTGCATTATGAAGACAATACCGCATTGATCCCGAAGGGAGCAGAACTCGTGGTATATACACCAGCGGTTCCGGCGGCACATACGGAACTGGTTTATTACCGGGAGAACGGGTACAAAGTGGTGAAACGGAGTGATGTGCTGCAGCTGATCAGTGAAAGTTCTTTTAATATCTGTATTGCAGGTACCCATGGCAAAACAACGATCACTACCATGACGGCACATATATTACGTGACACGGGTTTCGGATGCAATGCTTTCCTGGGGGGTATAGCCGTGAATTACGGAACGAACTTCTGGAGCAGTGAAAAGAATGTATGTGTGATTGAAGCCGATGAGTATGACCGGAGTTTTCTGAAGCTAAGCCCGGATGTGGCCGTTATAACAGCCATGGATGCAGATCATCTCGATATCTATGGCACAGCGGAAGCGATGGAAGAGGCGTTTATCGGATTTAGTAAGGCGGTGAAACCAGGAGGAATGCTGATCCGCCAGTTTGGATTGAAAAGAGGAAAGGAATTGCAGGCCAGTCAGCATTTCACCTACAGCCTGCAGAATGAAGCCGCTGACCTCTATGCCACCAATATCCGGATGATGAATGGCAGCTATGAATTTGATGTGGTGTTGCAGGAAGAGATAATTGAAAACGTGAAACTGAATATGGGGGGCATGCACAATGTGGAAAATGCGGTGGCGGCGATCGCTATCGCCAGTTCTTTGGGAATTGATAAAGAAAAGATCAAGGCAGCGGTGGAAAATTTCCGCGGGGTTAAAAGGCGCTTTGAATACATCCTGAAAAATGAACGGATTGTTTTCATTGATGATTATGCCCACCACCCGGAAGAACTGAGGGCGTTGATTAATGGGGCCAAAACCCTGTTCCGGCAGAAAAAATGCACTGTCCTTTTTCAGCCACATTTATTCAGCCGCACCCGCGACCTGGCCGATGGATTTGCAGACGTGCTGGACCTGGCCGATGAAGTGATCCTGCTGCCTATTTATCCGGCCCGGGAACTGCCGGTGGAAGGGGTGAACAGTGAGATGGTGCTGCAACGGATGCGGAATGAAAATAAAGCGGTACTGGATAAAGCTGCCTTGATGGATTGGGTAGAGAATCATTATCTGCCCGGCGTAAATAAAGAATTCGGAGCGGTGTTGATTACTGCGGGAGCAGGAGATATTGATACACTGACGGAGCCTATTAAGAAATTATTGAAGGATTTATAAATTGAATACGAAGAAAACTATACGGAAAATCATTTTTGTCACAGTCTGGCTGTGCATCGGGGCAGGTATGTTTACACTGCTTATGGCCGCCATTACCCGCAAGAAAAACGGGTTATGCAGTGACTATTCAATCCGGATCAATGGGGTGGAAAATGTTTTCTTTATAGATGAGAAAGAGGTGGAGCAGTTATTGAAAAATGCTGCAAAAGGTGAGATCAAAGGCCAGCCGCTTACCAGCCTCAACCTGCATGCTATGGAAGAGTCCCTGGAGCGGAATACCTGGATCAGTGATGCCGAATTGTATATCGATAACCAGGATGTACTCCATGTGACGATTGTGGAGAAAGAACCGGTAGCCCGGATCTTTACCAACACAGGTGAAAGTTATTATATTGACAGCACCGGGAAAAAGCTGCCGCTTTCAGAAAAACACAGTGCCAGGGTACCGGTATTTACCGGCTTCCCGGATATGAAGAAAATGAACAGTGCGGATAGTATTTTACTGAAAACAGTGACTACCGCGGCAAATTATATTCTGGCAGACCCGTTCTGGATGGCACAGGTGGCCCAAATGCATATCACGCCGGAGCGCAATTTTGAGATGATCCCGGTTGTAGGAAATCACCAGGTGAAAATGGGCACTGGCGGACAGATCGATAAACAATTCGGACGACTGTTGATTTTTTATAAAGAAGTGCTTAGTAAAACAGGCTTCGACCGTTTTAAGATAATAGATGTACAGTACAAGGGCCAGGTGGTGGCATCGCGTACAGCCGGAGAGAACAAGGTTGATTCTGTACAACTCAGACGGAATGTTGAAATGCTGTTACAACAGTCAAGACAAGCCGAAAATGATACTGTGGCAAGGTTATTGCCGAAGGCGGCCATCCCTCTTGAAACAGATACACCGGATGAAACACCGGTGATGGAGAATCCGGTTAAACCGGCTGACGTACCAACGAATACCAATCCCGTCCCTTTGAAATCTCCTGTTCCGGCTGACAGGAAAGTTCAGCCAAAGCCGGTAAAACAAAACAAACCGGCTCCGAAACAACCTAAGGCGGTAATGCCGCCAAAGGGAGAAGACCCGGACAATGGATACAACTAAAACAACATAACGATTTCGAAAAACAACTACTAAAACAACAACTATGAACAGCGAACAACCCATTATTGTCGGTCTTGATATTGGTACTACCAAGATCGCGGTAATTGCCGGCCGGAAAAACGAGTATGGAAAACTCGAGATCCTGGGTTTCGGAAAAGCCAATTCCAATGGTGTAAAGCACGGACAGGTGCTGAACATTGATGAAACCATCAAAGCCATCCGGACAGCCCTCGACAATTGCTTTGCCTCTAACCCTGATCTGGATATCAGTGAAGTGTATGTCGGTATTGCCGGACATCACATCAAGAGTCTGCAGACCCGCGGCGACATTGTGCGTCAGCGCACCGACGAGGAGATCACCCAACGGGAGATCGATCAGCTTATCGATGATCAGTATAAAACCTATATTCCTGCAGGCGATCAGATCATTGATGTGATTCCCCAGGAATTCACCGTGGATAATTTCCAGAATATCCCCAACCCGATCGGGTATGGCGGGGTGAAGATCGGCGCCAATTTCCACATCATTACCGGTGACAAGAATGCGATCCGCAATATCAACCGAAGCGTGGAAAAATCCGGTCTGCGCACCAAGGACCTCGTGCTGCAACCCCTCGCTTCTTCTTCTGCCGTAATGGGACAGGAGGATGTGGAAGCCGGTGTGGCCATCGTGGATATCGGGGGTGGTACCACGGATCTGGCTGTCTTCTATGAAGGCATTTTAAAACATACCGCGGTGATTCCATTTGCGGGCGAGAATATTACCAATGACATCAAAACCGGTCTGGGTGTGTTAAAAACACAAGCCGAACAGATGAAAGTACAGTTCGGTTCTGCCCTCGCCAATGAAGCCAAGGCCAATGCCTATATCACCATTCCCGGATTAAGGGGGATGCCTGCAAAAGAAATCAGTGTAAAGAACC
>CAZLRY010000106.1:0-9646 GCA_964561675.1 uncultured Chitinophaga sp. | reverse complement strand
ACTTTTATTTACTGAATTCGAAATCTTTTCCCCTGATTATGACAAAAACAGGACATTTCGGACCAGGATTGCGATAAAAACCCTGAATATTAAACTGCAGCGTGCCGGTTCCAGTTAATTTTATTCCCGATCCCCAATGTATTATCGGTAAATTTTACATGATCAAGGCGAATAGTCCAGATCGCTCCGGGCATGGCCAGTGCAACCGGATGCTTTTTATGATAATGGGCAGCTGCATGTGCCGCCAACGGATCAGCAGCAGGAAGAATTACCCCTTCGAATTGCACTCCTTTAATGGCCAAAAAATTGAGTTTATCGGGGAGGATCGTCCCGGAAACTTTGGGATTAGCATGCAGAATAACCGAATGACGGGTGTCATTGGAGGATTTGTAATACAGCAAATCATTCGCTACATCAACCGAATAGAAAAAACTGAAACACCAGGAATTTCCCAGTTCATCCACACAAGCCAGGTTAGCACAAGTTTGCTTTGAAATAAATTCCGCAATTTTTTCGTTCATGATATTTTTATTACCCGCACCGGACAGGCCAATGCGATTTCCCGGGACTTATCAAGTGCTGAAGCAGGTATCTCCAGCACATAGACCTCTTTCTTTTTTATTCCTTTTAGTAACGTGGCCTTACCATCCTTTTTTGACATACGCCACATTTCAGATTGCTGTTCATAGCAAACCCCGCAGCCAATGCATTTATCCCGGTAGTGGATTACCTTAGGCATGGGCGGCTTCCACAATTTTATACAGCTTATCCGAAGGGGTTACTTTAGTGTCAAACTTCAACGTAATCTTATCGCCTTTTACCGCTTCCGTGGCCGGTTCGCCATTCACCATCAGGGTGGAGATCGTTTCTTTGATCATCCCGCATTTCGGACCGGTGACCATCATCGTATCTCCTATCCTGAGTGAGCCGGATTCGAGGATAAACTCACCAATTGATATTTTCGGATAATATTTACTCCCCTTGCCGATGTATATCTTCTTTTCAGTGGCGGCCGAACCGGGCTGTGCCGTCCATTCACCCAGTTTACGTCCCAGATAATAACCCTCCCAGAAACCGCGATTATACACGGTTTCCATTTCCTTTTTCCAGGCGGCCGCTTTTTCAAGTGTATATGTTCCGTCCAGTACGGCATCTAAAGCAGCCCGGTAACATTTCGTAACCACTTGCACATAATCGGCGCCTTTGGTTCTTCCTTCGATCTTCAATACATCGACTCCACTGTCGATCAGTTGGTCCAGTATATCAATGGTACAAAGATCCTTGGGCGACATTATATATTCGTTATCGATCTCCAGTTGTTCGCCGGTCTCGGTATCTGTTACCGTATAAGGCCGTCGGCAATTTTGCACACAGGCGCCGCGGTTGGCTGCCGCATTCTGCGTATGCAGACTCATATAACATTTTCCGGAAATAGCCATGCATAAGGCCCCATGCACAAATAGCTCCAGTTTCACCAGTTTCCCTGAAGGACCTTTGATTTTCTTACGTTCAATTTCGCTGCTGATATCCGCAACCTGTTTTAAGGTCAGTTCCCGGGCCAGCACCATCACATCGGCATAACGGGAAAAAAACCGGACTGACTCCACATTGCTGATATTGGCCTGGGTGGAAATATGCAACGGGATCTCCATCTGGTTGCAATAATCGATTACCGCAAAATCTGCGGCGATCACCGCATCAATTTTGTGTTTCTTAACTTCCTTTAATACGGTTTTGAGTAATTGCATGTCATACTCATACATCACGGTATTGAGTGTGATATAGGCTTTTAGTCCCTGCTTCCTGCAAATAGCACTGACCGTTTTAATATCAGAAATATGAAAGGACTGGGAAGAGCGGGTACGCATATTCAGTTGCTCCACGCCAAAGTAAATGGCATCGGCACCGGCATTGATGGCGGCCTGTAAACTATCGAAAGAGCCGGCCGGCGCCAGCAGTTCCACTTTATCTTTTCTCATTCCACTGATTTATTTCATCCCTTCGAGAATCCGGATGTAGTTGGCTCTTTCAAAAGCAGTCGGGTCTGATACATTCTGCTGACTCATGCTGCCCCTGAATGAAGTGATATCTTCAAAGCCCATCATGTACATCCAGTCCTGCAGTTCCTTATTCATTGTTTTCAGGTAAGGAATTCCATTCTTATACAGGGAAGAAGCTGTCATCACCACATCGGCTCCAGCCAGCAGGTATTTGACCACTTCCACTGCACTTTGCACCCCGGTCGTAGCGGCCAGTGATAATTTCACTTTTTCAAATAATAAGGCAATCCATAACAACGGCAAACGGATCTCGCTGGGTTCACTGTAATGCAGATCTGTTTTGAGCACCAGCTCATTGATATCAAAATCCGGTTGATAAAACCGGTTAAATAATACCAGGGCATCGGCACCGGAGTTTTTCATACGCATGGCCATATTACCTGTTGCACTGAAATAAGGATTTAATTTCACAGCCACCGGAATCTTCACATTCGTTTTAATCGCCTCAATGATATTCAGGTAACGATGCTCCACTTCGGAAGAAGACATCGTTATATCTGCCGGGATAAAGAATATATTCACTTCCAGTCCATCCGCACCTGCCTGTTCGATCTGTTTGGAGTAATCAATCCAACCCTCGGTTGTAATCCCGTTCAGGCTGCCAATAATGGGAATATTCACGCGTTCCTTCGCTTTCCGGATATTCTCCAGGTATTCATCCACCCCCACATTAAAATCATCGAGGTCAGGAAAATAATCCAATGCCTCCGGGAATGCATACGAGGTTTCAGACATCACGGTATTCATCCTCGCTTCTTCCTTCCTTATCTGCTCTTCGAACAGGGAAAACATCACCACGGCACCCGCACCATTATCTTCCATTTTTACGATATTATCAAGCTGTTCGGACAAAGTGCAGGCAGAAACAATAATGGGTGAATTCAGTTTCAGCCCCATGTAAGTGGATTGGAGTGTCATATACTTGTTTTTTATACAATTGTCCTGAAGCTTATGGCCACTTCAGGACAATTTAGATTTACTTAATTCTTCCCGGGCATGTAACATGCGACAGGCTTATCCTATAGGGACAAAATCACTGGCTTTCTTCGTTGCCAGTTCTTCATAGGTTTTCCATTTCAGGTTGACCAGGTCCTGGGCATGATTCATCAGGTGCTCAGCTACTTCAGGATTTGTCATCGTGAGTACTTTATACCTCAGCTCATTATAGGTATAGTCTTTCAACGTAATCGTTGGCCTGGTGGAATCCAGCACAAACGGATTCTGATTTTTCTTCCGCAGCATCGGGTTGTAACGCAACAGCGGCCAGTGACCACTGGCAACCGCTTTTTGTTGCTGATCCAGTCCGTTTTTCAGATCATACCCGTGAGCAATACAATGGCTGTAAGCAAGGATTAATGATGGCCCATCATACGCTTCTGCTTCCCGCATGGCCAGCAGGGCCTGTTGCGGATTGGCGCCAAAAGCCACCCTTGCCACATATACATTACCGTAAGAGATCGCCTGCATCGCCAGGTCTTTTTTACCACCTGCTTTACCACCGGCTGCAAATTTTGCGGTAGCCGCTGTCGGTGTTGACTTGGAAGACTGACCTCCCGTATTGGAATATACTTCGGTATCAAGGACGAGTACGTTAATGTTCCGTCCGCTTGCCAGCGCATGGTCCAGACCTCCATAGCCGATATCATAAGCCCATCCGTCACCACCAATCAGCCATACACTGCGACGTACCAGTTGGTCCGCCACTGAAAGCAGATGCTTCGCTGCAGGTTTGTCAATGGACCTCAGTTTTTCCATTAAATCATCCACCCGGACTCTTTGTTCCACCAGTTCTGACTCGAGGGTTTGTTTCGCTTCCACAATATCTTTTACATATCCTTCACCCAGTTCACCCTTCAGTTCATCCAGGTATTGATGCGCCACACTGAGTTGCTTATCAGCCGTGATCCGCATACCCAATCCAAACTCGGCATTGTCTTCAAACAACGAGTTACTCCAGGCTGGTCCGCGTCCTTCTTTATTTACCGCCCACGGGGTGGTAGGCAGGTTACCGCCATAGATAGAAGAGCAACCCGTTGCATTCGCAACAAGTAAACGGTCTCCGAATAATTGGGACAACAGTTTCAGGTAAGGTGTTTCACCACAACCGGCACAGGCACCGGAGAATTCGAACAGGGGTTCCAGAAACTGGGCACCATGAACGGTGGAGAAATCAATTTTTGACCGGTCGTTCCAGGGCACGTTCTCAAAGAACTCAATACTTTTCTGCTCCTGTTTAAGAATCGGATCTTTATCCACCAGGTTGATGGCTTTACGGGCACGGTTGGTTGGCTCAGTAGCCGGACAAACCTCCACACATAAATTACATCCTGTACAATCTTCTATATAAACCTGGAGGGTGTATTTGGTTTCCGGGAAACCTCTCGCATTGATCGGGGCGGATTTAAATCCTTCCGGTGCTTTTTCTAAATGGTTCTCATGATAAAACTTGGCACGGATACAACTATGCGGACATACATAAGCACAGTTACCACACTGGATACAAAGATCCGGTTCCCACAACGGCACCAGGTCGGACACATTTCTCTTTTCCCATTGTGTGGTCCCGCTCGGATAGGTTCCGTCAATGGTCATTTTACTCACCGGAATATCATCCCCGTGGCCCGACATCATCATAGCGGTCACATCTTGTACAAAAGCAGGTGCTTTATCCGAAACGGTCAGCAGTTCAACCATGGCAGAGGATGCTTTAGCCGGAATCTCCACCTGATACAGGTGCGCCAGTGTGGCATCCACGGCCTTGAAGTTCTGCTCGATTACTTTCGGACCTTTTTTGAAATATGTTTTTTCAATCGCTTTCTTGATCTGCTTAATCGCATCGTCTTTCGGCAGTACACCAGACAAGGCGAAATAACAGGTCTGCATGATCGTATTGATACGTCCACTCATACCCGTTTCGCGGGCAACGGTAGTGGCATCAATCACATATACGGTGATTTTTTTATCGATAATCTGCTGTTGTACCTGACCGGGCAATTTGCTCCATACTTCATCCTTATCAAAAGGACTGTTCAACAGGAAGGTAGCTCCGGTGCTGGCAAACTCCAGCATTTCCACTTTCTCCACAAAATTGAACTGGTGACAAGCTATAAAGTCGGCTTTGGAAATCAGGTAAGGCGCGCGGATCGGTTCAGGACCGAAGCGCAGGTGAGAAACGGTACGGGCTCCGGACTTTTTGGAGTCATACACAAAATATCCCTGGGCAAACAGATCCGTATTCTCCCCGATAATCTTAATGGTGTTCTTATTGGCACCAACGGTACCATCCGCACCAAGGCCAAAGAAAAGTCCCTGTCTCCAGGCTGATTCATCCAGTTTATATTCCGGATCAAATTCAAGACTGGTAAAGGTTACGTCATCATTAATTCCAACCGTGAAACCATTCTTCGGATTATCTTTTTTCAATTCATCATATACTGCTTTCACCATGGCCGGGGTAAATTCTTTGGAAGAAAGTCCGTAACGGCCGCCAACGATTCTCGGTAACGTTTTAATTTTTCCCAGCTGGAAGGCTTCGACCATAGAGGCCAGTACATCCTGGTACATCGGTTCACCAGCTGCCCCGGATTCCTTGGTACGATCCAGTACAGCAATGATCTTTGTGCTGGCCGGGATGGCTTTTACAAAATGATCCATGGAGAACGGACGGAAGAGACGTACATGCAGTACCCCGACTTTCTCACCGGCTTTCTGCAGCGCTTTGACAGTTTCAATGACGGTCTCACCACCGGAACCCATCACAATCACCACGCGTTCTGCATCTGCGGCTCCGCTGTATTCAAATAACTGGTATTTACGTCCGGTCATTTTGGCGAAGTCATCCATCACGTCCTGTACAATACCCGGTGTATTATTATAAAAGGTATTCACGGTTTCGCGACCCTGGAAATACACATCGGGATTCTGGGCCGTACCACGTATAAAAGGATGATCCGGATTCAACCCCCGTCCACGATGGGCAATCACCAGGTCATCGGGCACCATGGACCGGATCTGATCATCACTCAGCAGTTCCAGTTTATTTACTTCGTGTGAAGTACGGAACCCGTCAAAAAAGTGCACAAAGGGAATTCTTGATTTCAGGGAAGCCACCTGGGAGATAAGCGCAAAGTCATGGGCTTCCTGAACACTGGCGGATCCCAGCATGGCAAAGCCGGTGGTACGGGCGGCCATCACATCCTGGTGATCACCAAAGATGGATAGACCCTGTGCGGCCAATGAACGGGCTGCCACGTGGAAAACGGTGGCGGTTAATTCACCGGCAATCTTATACATATTGGGCAGCATCAGCATCAAACCCTGGGAAGCGGTAAACGTAGTGGTCAGTGAACCGGTCTGCAGGGCGCCGTGTACCGTTCCTGCGGCACCACCTTCACTCTGCATTTCAATTACATCGGGAACGTTACCCCAGATGTTTTTTGTTCCTTTAGCTGCCCATTCATCGGCCAGTTCCGCCATATTGGAAGAAGGCGTAATGGGATAAATCGCACAAACCTCGTTGATGCGGTAGGCCACATAGGCCGCGGCTTCATTGCCATCAATGGTGGCGACTGATTTATTTTTATTTGACATCTGTAGTAGAATTAACAGGTTCAGAAATCATATCTATTGCATGACAGGGACATTGCTCATAACAAACCGCACAACCAGTGCAGGCATTGTAATTGAACTTATACCGGTTCCCCTTGCCTAATTTGATGATGGCATCTTCAGGACAAGCACCAAAACAACCATCACATTCAAAACAGTTTCCACAACTCAGGCAGCGTTGTGCTTCAAAGCGGGCTTCTTTTTCTGAGAGGCCGCTGATCACTTCATCAAAACTTTTCACGGCCACAGCAGGAGCCAGTTTATCCTGTTCTTTCTGCGGTGCATCCGTTTTATACCACATATGCAGTTTACGGAAACCGGCAGTCGGATGCTTGTCTGGTTTCTGGTAGGGATCCTGCATCAGGAAACCATGCATATATTTTGCGGCTTTCTTACCATGTCCGATAGCAATGGTGGTGCTTCTGTTCTCACCAGGCAGCATATCGCCGCCTGCGAAAATACCTTCATGGCCGGTCATCCTCAGTCCATCGATTGCCACGGTTCCATCCTCATTCACTTTAATCCCGGTAGCCGACCGCAGAAAACCGGTATCAGATTCCTGTTTATTGGCATTGATCAGTATATCGGCATCAACGGTTTCAAACTCACCTGTTCCTGCCACTTTCCCTTTCTCCACTTTTGTTTTTTCAAGGGTGATTTTTTTTCTCTCAATTTTACTGATGCTGCGGAACAACTGCACATCCACCCCTTCTGCCAGGGCATCTTCGGTTTCGTAATCGTAAGCCGGCATCATTTTTTTATCCCCGGGAAAATAAACGGATACTTCAGAACCGAAGCGCTTGATCATACGGGAGAGATATAAAGCCAGTTTACCACCGCCGTACACCACCACTTTTTTCTTAACATATGGGGAAGAATTCAATTTGGCTTCGCGGAAAAATTCAAAGGCATCGGTTATGTGTACAGAACCATCCTGCGGAAATGTTTCCGGACGGATCAATTGGGCGCCGATGGAAAGATAAACGGCATCGAAATTACCAGCTTGCTTCTCTGTCAGCACATCCTGTACTTTATAGTTCAGCCGGATCTTGACGCCCATTTTAACAATGCGGTCCACTTCGGCATCCAGTATTTCTTTGGGCAGGCGGTAATCCGGTATACCGGTCCACATCAGGCCACCGGGATGTTTACCTGCATCATATACTTCAACAGTATGTCCCAGTCTGGCCAGGTGATAAGCAGCTGAAAGTCCGCCCGGACCAGCACCCACTACCAGTACTCTTTTCCCGGTTGGCACCGCTTCAAAACGAACCGGCCATTTCTGGCTGATGGCTTCATCCCCGATATACCGCTCCACCGCGTGAATATTCACTGTGGTTTCGATATGATTCCGGTTACAACCGGTTTCACAAGGCTTAACACAAACCCTTCCCATTATGGCTGGGAAAGGACAATCTTCCAGTAAGGTCTGGAAGGCTTCAAAATAATTGCCGGATTGTGCATGCGACAACCAGCCCTGAATGTTCTGACCAGCAGGACAGGCACTGTTACAAGGTGGCATAAAGTCAACATAGACAGGACGACGGGAACGAAGGGGACCGGTTCCTTCAGCGTGGGTGAGGAGGTCTACCGGCTTTGTAATATCATTTGCAGCCATGATAAATGGTTTAAAGGGCAGGCGGTATGCATACCCATGAATCGGCTTTTTAAAAACCAAAGCAAAGTAGAATCATTCCGGAAGCTGGGGGGTGACGTGATTCAGTCAAAAAAATGATTCCTATCATGTTATTCGCCAATCGCTTACCGGGGAATGGGGGTTCCCGGAAATAAAAAAGCCGGCCAATTGGCCGGCGGCAGTACGTTTAGGTCCAGGGGCTCAGAAACTATACCCAACACTGGCCCCTCCTGAAGGCATTATATACCCATTGGCAATGATCGGCGTAAAACCGATCCTCCAGGTAAATCCGCCTTTCAGGGGCTGGCGACGGTACATGAAAGCAGCCGTTCCAAAAAGGCTGGAGCGGCTATCATCGTTATAATTCATGATATCGATTTTTTTGCCGGCAATGGTCAATCCGGCACCCACTTCAAACGTGTGAGGGGAGTCAAGTTTCCCAAAAATATAGTTGACCTGAACCGGAACGGTAACTACTGATTGGGAGTAATAATTATAATAAGTCCCATTGGTGTAATTATACTCTTCCCCGGTATAAAATCCCAGCCCGATCCGCCCTCCCCATCCGAGAGATGAGGTATTAAAACGGGTATCTATATTCGCAGAAAACAAAATACCGGGACCACCTACTTCCGCAAAAAACTGGGTACGACCGGGGTATTTCCCAACTGTATTCCTCGGCTGGGCGTATAAAGAGAAAGAAAGAACAAGAGCAGATATTAAAAAAAGACCTTTTTTCATAATAGTGGTTTAATAATTGACAAACTTACTGGAAAACCGCTGCACAATACTTGAAAAAGAAATGTTAACCTATAAAAAAAGGCAGCCATTTCATGCTGCCTGAATTATACATTCTATACACAATTAATCACGTTTCCCGACTCCTGACTCCCGACTCCTGACTCCTGACTCCCGACTCCTGACTCCTGACTCCCGACTCCCAACTCCTACCCAATACTCCCGAGCACGATCTTCTTCAGCTCACTAATCGCAACCCGCTCCTGCTGCATACTGTCGCGGTGACGGATCGTAACGGTATTATCTTCTTTGCTCTGGTGGTCAACGGTAACACAAAATGGTGTACCAAGGGCATCCATCCGGCGGTAACGCTTACCAATAGAATCTTTTTCTTCGTAGAAACAACGGAAATCACCACGGCATTCCTGCATGATTTGTTCAGCAATTTCAGGTAATCCGTCTTTTTTCGTCAAAGGCAGTACCGCCAGTTTGATCGGGGCCAGTTTGGCAGGCAGGTGTAAGACCACCCGGCTGTCGGGCTTTTCCGGTGTGCTGAGATCCTGTTCTTCGTAAGCATGACTGATCACGGCCAGGAACATACGAT
>CAZLRY010000105.1:2257-9666 GCA_964561675.1 uncultured Chitinophaga sp. | reverse complement strand
TACACTCTTTCAGACGTGTGCTCTTCCGATCCCCCTTCGACATTATTCCCCGTATACTGGAAGCCGCCGAGTGGAAACATATTGAGGAAGGCATCAAACAGCGGCTGAAAGCACTCAACATTTTCCTGAAAGATATCTATCACCAGCAGTTCATCATTAAAGACGGGATCGTACCGGCCAAACTGATTTACTCCTGTCCCAACTTCGTACGGCAGATGGTGAATGTGAATGTGCCCTTTGATATCTATACCCATATTTCCGGGATTGACCTGATCCGGGATCATGACGGCACATACTATGTGTTGGAAGATAACCTGCGTACACCATCGGGGGTTTCGTATATGCTGGAGAACCGCAGTATCACCTACCGCATTTTTCCAGACCTGCTCCCGAAAAATCATGTTCGGTCTGTAAAAGATTACCCGGATCTTTTATTGAAGAACCTGGTGACATTGGCCAACCGCCAGAAAAGTGATCCCACCGTGGTATTACTGACACCCGGTATTTATAACTCCGCCTATTTCGAACATACCACCCTGGCCCGGATGATGGGTATTGAGCTGGTGGAAGGCAGTGACCTGCTGGTGGACAATCATAAAGTATATATGAAAACCACCAGCGGACTGAAGCAGGTGGATGTGATCTATCGCCGTGTGGATGATGATTTTATTGATCCGCTGGTATTCCGGGGCGACAGTATGCTTGGTGTACCCGGCATCTATGGGGCGTACCGTACCGGCAATGTGGCCATTGTGAATGCCATGGGCAATGGCGTGGCGGATGATAAAGCCGTTTACTCCTATGTACCCGCGATGATCCGTTATTACCTGAACGAAGAACCCATTCTGAAAAATGTACCCACTTATCAGCTGGAACTTCCCGAAAACCGGAAACTGGTTTTTGAGAATATGAATAAAATGGTGATCAAGAAAACCAATGAATCCGGCGGCTACGGAATGCTCATCGGCAGTGCGGCCACAGAGAAACAAATGGAAGAATTTAAAGTGGCCGTGGAAGATGATCCGCGCAGTTATATCGCCCAGCCGATCATCAGTCTTTCCTCTGCCCCTTGTTACATTAATGGGATCTTACAACCGAGAAGAGTGGACCTGCGTCCCTTCGCCCTTTATGGACCCGATGGAATTGATATTGTTCCGGGCGGACTGACAAGGGTGGCGTTGAAGGAGGGATCGTTGGTGGTGAATTCGTCGCAAGGAGGAGGAAGTAAAGATACCTGGGTACTTGAGTAGTTAGTAGTTAGAAGATAGTAGTTAGTAGTCAACAGCCCCTACTAAGAGGTTGTTTCAAATAAATATTAATCGGTTTACAGAAAAGTGGCAATTGTAAATGACCTCCGAACTGAAGTTTTTTTACTTTTTACTTTTGAATTTTGACTTGACCCAACCCGTTCTATGAAAATCGCATTTACGTATTGAACAAAAATAGTAATCAAGCTATGCTTAGTAGAGTTGCAGACTCAGTATTCTGGATGGCCCGTTATATGGAACGGACCAATGGAATGTTACGGATTTTACGAACCAATTATATTTCCTCGCAGGATGAAGTGAAGGATTTCAACTGGCATACCCTGTTGCGTAATTACAGTGATGCCGGGGCGGAGGAGATGGAAGCCATCGGTAATAATTCGGTGCGGGTGATGGAACACCTGTTGCTGGATAAACAGAACGGGGGATCGGTGATCAACAATATCACCCGGGCGCGGGAGAATGGCCGGGCGGTGCAGGATCATATTACCAAGGAAGTATGGCAATGTCTCAATGATTATCATCACCTGATACGGGATAAGAATATTTATACCCAGGTAAAGTCAGGTGACCCTGTAACGGCCCTGGACTCCCTGATCTACCAGGGGATGCTGTATCACGGTACTGTTGATATTACTATGGCAAGAGGCGAAGGGTTCAATTATCTGAATGCGGGTAAATTTCTGGAGCGGGCTATATTGTCGGCGGATATGCTGAATATCAAACTCACCGAACTGGGGTATAAGCTGGAAGCGCCTGTGGAACTGCCCGCGCTCCGTTACCTGTTGTATTCCTTATCCGGCTATGAGTTATACTTGAAAAGTCACCGGGGCAACCTGCAGGCCGATTTTGTGATTCAGCAGATCGTGTATAATGAGCAGTTCCCCCACTCGATTGCCTATTGCCTGAAACAGTTGTTCCGCTATTTTGAGCGGCTGGAGCCGGAGAGTCTGCCGGAGAATTACAAGCAGCTCGAATTCCTGATTGGCCGGGCGATGAATAATGTTAAGTATAGTATCATCAATACTTCCGATGGCGAAGGCCTGAAACAGTTTTTGCAGCAGACCCGGAACGAGCTGATCGGGATTGCTGCCGCTTTTAATCAATTTTATTTCGGTAATTCCTGATTTATTTCCCGCAATTTTGTGACCCATGCCTGAGTATCATATCAAACATATCACCCGTTACACCTACGCATCCCCGGTTATTGACAGCGCCAACCAGGTGATGCTTTTCCCGATCAGTGACCTGCAGCAGGAAGTGAAACAACATGATCTCCTGATCACGCATCACCCTTCGGTAGAAGTATTCACCGATTATTTTGGCAACCAGGTGGGCATCTTCTCGCTGATAAAACCGCATAGTGAGTTACGGATCCAATCAAAGATCCATGTGATCACGAGTGAAGTCAGTCTGCCGGAAGACGAAACACCCGCCGATGCCCAATGGGAAAACCTTTCTGTCATTCGTGAACAGTTTCCCTATATGGACTTCATGCTCCTGGAAAATTTTGATGCCCATGATGAAGTCATGGCCCTTACCCAGGATATGATCACTCCTGAAACCACTCCATTTGCCGCCGCCGTAAAAATGTCCGCTTTTGTATTTGAAAATTTCGAGTACAAAAAAGGAGTGACCAGTGTGGAAACCCAGGTGGATGAAATTCTCAAACTCAAAGCGGGCGTCTGCCAGGACTTTGCGCATGTATTACTCGTTATGCTTAGGCTTGTAGGGATTCCCGCCCGTTATGTCAGTGGCTATATCTGTCCCAAGAACCACGAACTCCGTGGCGAAGGTGCCACCCATGCCTGGGTGGAAGCCTATATTCCTTTCTATGGCTGGCTCGGTCTCGATCCCACCAATAATTGTATTGTGAGCGACAAGCACGTCCGCCTGGCGGTAGGCCGCAGTTTTACCGATTGCACCCCGATGAAGGGTACGTACAAAGGCTCCTCCGAACATGTATTGGAAGTTTCAGTATTGATCGACAATGGGGAAGAGAAAAGAGAGGAAGAAGAACTACAGCCCGTATTCTCCTACCAGGTGCATAATCCGGCGGTACCGAATAATTCGTACAGACGGTTTATGGAGATGCAACAGCAGCAGTAGCAGTGGTTGGAGGTTGGAGGTTCGAGGTTGGAGGTTCGAGGTTCGAGGGAAGCCGCTTAAAGAAATGATCATACAGGTTATGGAAAAAAAACTGCTTTTAACAGTACTATGAAAGGTTTGGATTCTAACTGTATTTTTTAAATCATGGAATATCTAACTCACTTCTGAGAATTCCTTCAATACCAGCAAGAAACGATCTATCTGATTCACCGCTGTAGAATATAGTTGAATTATAAAAAGCTGAATATAGTGGACAGTGAAAGCAACCTGTATAATACGTGCTGTCTATCGGTGATCTGTTCACGATATTTAATTGGGCAAGTATCTGCGACCATTTAGTTTCTTCCAGTTCCATATATCGTCCCTCAAAACGTTGATTCCGAAGCGCCTCTTCAATTGTCAAAAATACTGATTTCCCTATCGGATATAATTGTGTGAATTTGCAAATGACACCTCGATTACTTTTACTCACAAGCAGCGTCCAGGAGGTATCATACTCATCGGTGGATTTGGTATAGCCAAAAATCAAAGAATCCTCCTGCCTGAAGCAAGCTGAGACATAAGGGGGCATATCCTCCAGATAGGCATTTCGTTTCTCTAATGGCTGCTTAATCTCTTTTTCTTCGATGGTTGAACAAGAGAACGCAAATAGTGACGTCAGAAAAACTATAAACTTCATTTTTAATTTGTAAGTATTAAAATTACAGATTATACTCTTTGGGTGAAAGGCTAAATTACATTCTTAAAAAACACCAAAAAAGGGACAGCCAACCCTAATAACAGAATAATACTGGATTGTATACCTGAATAATGAGGTTTTCCTAATTTTATAGAAAATCAGGCAATTACTTACCAGTCATATTTAAATAACACCCATGTACCAGACCCTCCTCCTCCTCCCCGAAAATGGCATTCTCACCGTAGTGATCAACCGTGCGGATAAACTCAATGCGCTGAATAAGGAAGTATTCAATGAACTGAACCTGGTACTGGATGAAGTGGAGAAATCATCTGCGATCAAATCCGTGATTATTACCGGTGCCGGTTCCAAAGCTTTTGTGGCCGGGGCAGATATTACCGAATTCAAGGGCATGAGCAAGCAAGAAGCAATGGCGGTCGCCAAAAGAGGACAGGATGTCTTTGCCCGGATTGAAAACTCGGCCAAGCCGATTGTAGCTGCCGTGAATGGATTTGCATTAGGCGGTGGCTGTGAACTGGCCATGAGTTGCCATTTCCGCGTAGCCGCAGAGAATGCAAAGTTTGGCCAGCCCGAAGTGAATCTCGGACTGATTCCAGGCTATGGCGGCACCCAACGCCTGGTGCAACTTATTGGAAAAGGCAAGGCCATGGAACTGCTGATGAGTGCGCACATGATTGATGCCAACGAAGCCAAAGCGCTTGGGCTGGTGAATTATGTTACCACGCCTGAAACCTTACTGGAACATACCCGTAAAATATTAGAAACCATTAACAGCAAGGCCCCACTGGCTGTGGCGGGTTGTATCAAAGCCGCCAATGCCGTTTATGATGAAAGCAAAGACGGTTATGCCCTCGAGATTGAGGAATTCGGGAATGCGTTTGATACGGAAGATATGAAGGAGGGAGTGAGTGCGTTTTTGGAGAAGAGAAAAGCTGAATTTAAAGGGAAGTGACCGTTATGGTTTATTAATTATTGATTATTAATTATTGGGTCGTTTAAGCCTGAAAAGACATCTGTTATCCTGACAACGCTAATGTTATATTATTAAAAATTCCATGTCAGTAATTGGTCAGTAACGAGAGGTTTTTCGATTAAAACGAAATAATCAATAATCTAATCATTAATAATCTCAGTGCCAAAGCATCTCCGAAGCCAATTCCTTCTTCTCTCCACCTTCAGCGTTGAAATGCACCCTCAACCCATTACCCCCACCACTGTCAAAATAGATGATCTTTATTTTATGATAGCCCATGGCGAGCAGGGCCTTGCCGCTCTTCTCTTCCATGCCGTGGTTGCCGTCATTGTTCACGATCAGTTCATCGTCGATGAATAGCTGGCTGCCATCATCACTGGTGGTAAAGAACTCCAGCATCTGTTGTTTGTCCAGCCGGATGTAACCGGTGAATAACAAGCCATATTTTTCTGTGCGTAGCTTCAATGATTCGTTGATTACCGGTGTAACTCCAGACTTTAAAGAGACACCTGTCTCCACGGATCGTATATCGAGATTTTCGCCCTGGTAATAATTGTATTGTAATCCCTGCTTCAGCGCCCCCACAGTCTGCGCCTTCATCAGGTTGAACACCCGGAAATCACCCTTAGTCTCACCGCTCGGGAGCATTCCTGCTTTAACGGCCATGGCTTTAACAGGACCGGTATTCCCTAAAATGAATGGCGCTTTATACAGGGTCGACTTTGTAGTAACCACACTGCCATCCGTCGTATAATAAATTGTTGCCCCGGGCACTGCCTGTATGGTCACTTCCGGACGCAGGGGATCTTTGTAAACCGCATTGACCTGTGGCTTTGGCGTAAAGGCTCCGTACTGTTTGATCCGTATCACCCAGGCCCAGGGAGCTTTCATGCTGGAGGGATTGTACTCGGGCAATTGCACTTCCACATTGGCACCGGTTTGTCTCCATACCAGGGACTGACCGGTTGATAACAAATCCAGTTTTGTACCCATAGGTAATTGCATATCCTTTAAAACCATTTTCCGGTTTTGCGGATAACGGGGCAGTATAGCATACAGATTATTAGCCGTTGGATTATACGTATAGAACACTTCCTTTACCGCATAACCGGGATCGGGATCCACGGTTATCTTAAGTAACATATCGCCATGACGATCGGTGTAATCTCTCCGGCCGGCACTCCACTGACTGGTCGTTTTCCAGCGACGGGTATTGTATATGGATTCCCCGTTCAGTTTCAGCCACTCTCCCATCTGCAATAAACGATCCTGCATGATGGGCGGGATCTTGCCGTGTTCATCAGGGCCAATATCGAGTAAGAAATTTCCACCGCGACTCACTTTATCGATCAACTGCAGAATGAGTGATTGCGTACTGTTATAATCCCACGCATCTTCCTCCCGGTTGTAGCCATAACTGAAACCCATGCCCCGGCTTTCTTCCCAGGCATGATTTTCAAAATCGAGATCAGGCTGGTACTCGGGAGTAAAAATGCCTCCATGTTTAAAACGGATACCGGCACCCCAGCGGTCGTTCACCACCACTTTATCTTTTACCACACTTTCATTGTAGAGCCAGGTGAGGAACTGCTGACTCTTCCACAATTCAGCCGGCGCATCCCAGTCGCCATCGGTCCAGAATACATCCGGTTGATAACGGTTGATCAGGTCCTTCATCTGCGGCCAGGTATGTTGTTCGGCAAATTTTGCCGGATCGGATTTCCATAAAGGATTGAACCATTCATACAGGGAATAATACATACCGGCCCTGACAGTTGTCTTTCTCACCGCCGTAAACAAATCCCCAATGAGATCCCGTTTGGGTCCGACATCCACCGAGGTCCAGGGGAAGTCCCAGGCCTTTCTGGTTTCTTCACTGGGCCAAAGGGAATAGCCGTCATGATGTTTGGACGTAAGGACAATATACTTCGCACCGCTTTTCTCAAAGAGTTTCGCCCATTCATCAGGATTGAACAACTCAGCTTTGAAATCCTGTGCCAGGTCATAGTAAGTCCGGTCCCCGAATTTTGCCTTATGATACTTTAAAACGGCACTGTCTTTCCGCCCCTGCATATACTGCTGATACCATTCCGAATAATTTCCCTTGGCCGTATAACCCGGCACGGCATACATGCCCCAGTGAATGAAGATGCCGAACTTATCATTACTGAACCAGGTGGGTACCGGTCGTTTATCGAGACTTTCCCAATCGGGAGTATATGGCTGGGCATTCAATAATGATCCGGCAAGAATACTAATGGCAAGAAACGTTTTTTTCATAATACTTACTTTTCGATCAGTTTGGGGTCAATATTATAGATCTCTATTCCGGAGATAATGACTGAACTTTTCTGTTCATGTA
>CAZLRY010000105.1:0-2157 GCA_964561675.1 uncultured Chitinophaga sp. | reverse complement strand
ATCTTCCCCCTCCGATCCGGCGGAATATTCAATAACAGATTCGCGCCTCTTCCCACACTCTTCAGCCAGAGATCAAATAAATTCTCCGGGGTTCTTACTTTACTGTCTTCCGCTTCGTGATAGAACCAGCCCGGCCGGATGCTCACATCACATTCGGCGGGGATCCAGGCTTTGCCATATTTATTTCCGGTGTTTAATGTATCCTGTGGGGGTCCGCCTTTGCCCGGTGTAAAACCAACGGTATCCAGGGTATTCCAGTTGGTCTTGCCGGCTATCCCGCTTTCATTACCTACCCAACGTACATGCGGGCCCACATCACTAAAGACAACCGTATTGGGAGATAATTTTTTTACGGTTTCCCTGAAACGCTTCCAGTCATATACCTGCATCTTCCCATTGGGTCCTTCACCATTGGCACCATCCCACCAGAGTTCCCAGATAGGACCATAGTTGATGAACAGTTCTTTCATCATATTCACAAATACATCATTGTATTTTTCTGTGCCATAATCGGGATGATTGCGATCCCAGGGAGAAATATAAACACCGAATTTCAACCCGTATTCCTTACACGCAGCAGATAGTTCTTTTAACACATCTCCTTTACCATTCTTCCATTTGCTTTCACGAACGGTATGCGTGGAATATTTACTGGGCCATAAACAAAATCCATCATGGTGTTTGGCCGTAATGATCACGCCCTTTGCCCCGGCTGCTTTTGCCGTACGCACCCATTGCCGGCAATCCAGTTCCGTAGGATTAAACATATCTGCCGGCTCTGTACCATGTCCCCATTCCAGATCCGTAAACGTATTGGGCCCGAAATGGAAGAAGAAATAGTATTCCATGTTGTGCCAGGCGAGTTGGGAGGGGCTGGGCTTGGGCTGCGCCAGAATACAATTGGCTAAGAGGACAAAAGAGAGAAAGAGGGAAAGAGGTTTGAGGATGCGCATATGGTTGAATTAGTTTGTTTGTAGTCAGTAGTGAGTAGTGAATAGTGAGTAGGTGCCTATTACGGAACATACCCTTTTAGTTTCAAACATTATAAAATAACTACCACCCTCAAATTTATAGTGACTATTCTATTTAAAACGACCCACTCACCACTCACCACTCACTACTCACTACTCACTACTCACCACTCACTCTAACCGTCATCCCCTTACTCATCGGCACCACCATCACCCCATCCCTCATCTTTACTTTACTCCTGTCAATTCCGGTAATCGTCCAGTTCTTAAAAGGCAAACGCAACAAACAGGTGCCTCCCGCCTCAGCTTTCACTACTACTACCTTCACCACTCCATTTTCTTTTACAGCGGATACCAGGAAGGCCCCCTCAGCCCGAAGCGTACGGAAAGATACATCCTTCCAGCTTTCCGGTATAGCGGGAAATACTTCAATAACTCCTTCCCTGGTTTGCAACAAGAGTTCCTGTACTCCCTGGGCAAAGGCAAAATTCCCTTCCAGGGTAAAAGGACGGTAAGTGAAGTTAGAAAACTGTCCGCCTTTCTGATCGCCGTTGAGGTGGAAACTGTTGGTAGAAACAAAATTGGAGGCGAACTTTTTCAGCATACTCACGGCACTATCGGCTTCGCGGCAACGGGCATACATACAAGCCATCCAGCTGAAAGAATAACCGCACCATTCGCGGGTACCGAGCTTTTCGATATGACGGAGAGACTGATCGATCAGTTTATTATCTTCCTCCCTGTCGACATCCAGCAGACACAAAGGATAGATCGCCATATAGGGAGAGAGATGACGATGGGATTGTTCAAGGTTATGATTGGGCGCTATGGTCAGACCGGTTTCGTTGGCATTGAAATCACCCAGTTTTTCGATGGCATCGTCTTCCGCAAGGATCACCGGCGGGAAGAAGGTATTAAATGCCTGAATAAGCTGCTGCTTTGCATACCGCACATATCTGATCAGGGCTTTATCATAATTGGTGGTATACCTGAACCAGGCTTTTACCGAGTTATCGTGATACTCCGGACTAGAACTCAGGGCAATAAATGTAGGATCCAACTCTTCCTTTTCCAGGTACCGGTATAAAAATAGTTCCACCGCATTTAACCAGTTAAGCGCCTGGTCATAGTCACTTCTTTTTTTGCTGTACATCGCCTGCCAGTAAAAATGTTGTGCCAGCCAGGC
>CAZLRY010000104.1:0-9719 GCA_964561675.1 uncultured Chitinophaga sp. | reverse complement strand
ATGCTTTTCCTGAAAAATAATCCCGGTCAGTTCATCTGGCAAAGCAACCGTGACGGCTGGAACCAGCTTTATCTTTATGATTTTAATGGCAAACTGATCCGTCAGCTGACCAGAGGGAATTGGGAAGTCCTGGAAGTAAAAGGGTTTGACAGCAAAGGCGAAAACCTGTTTTTCATCAGCACTATACTTTCTGCCGTCAATAAAAATCTTTGCGCTGTAAATCTGAAGACCGGTAAAACGACCCTGCTTACTCCTTTACCAGGTGTACACGCGGCCCAGGTAAGTGCAGATGGCAGCACAGTGCTGGATGTATACAGCACGATCGATAATCCAAGGTCGATTCAATTGATCGATTTAAAAAAACCGGGGAAAAATCCTCCGAAACTTTTATTGCAGGCCGCTAACCCGCTGAAAGAGTACAGCGCGGTATCACTCAGCCTCTTTACCATCAGAAATAAAAAAGGTGACAGCCTGTTCTGCCGGCAGTTCAATCCGGTTGGATTTTCGCCTGATAAAAAATACCCGGTGATCGTTTATTGGTACGGTGGTCCCCATGCGCAAATGATCCTGAACAGCTGGAATGGCGGTGCGGGGGATTATTGGTTCCGCTATATGGCACAACGAGGCTATGTGGTCTTTACAGTGGATACACGGGGAAGCGATAACCGGGGCAAAAACTTCGAGCAATCTATTTTCAGGAAATTAGGCGACGCCCAACTGGAAGACCTGGATGCGGGGCTAAGTTATCTGAAGGCACAATCCTATGTGGACAAAGACCGGATGGGCTTATTTGGCTGGAGTTTTGGCGGCTTCCTTACTACAGATTATGTGTTGCATTATCCCGGAGTGTTTAAAGCGGCAGTGGCCGGCGGACCAGTGATAGACTGGACTTTATATGAAATCATGTATGGTGAACGTTATATGGATACGCCTCAGGAAAACCCGGAAGGATATGCCAGTACCAACCTGATCAGCCAGGCCGGAAAATTAAAAGATAAACTCTTATTGATCCATGGTCTCCAGGATCCCGTGGTAGTACAACAACATTCCGTGAATTTCGTTAAAGCCTGTGTGGAGAAGGGCGTACAGTTGGACTATATGATTTATCCCGGACATGAACATAATGTAGGTGGCAGGGACCGTGTACACCTGTACCAGAAAGTGACGGATTATTTAAACAGTCATCTGCAGTAGAAAAATCCTTGCTGATACATCTTTCAGGAAATAAAAAACGTCTATAGTTTTATAGCATACAGACAAGAGATAAGCACAGTATACCTATGGGAATTGCAGAAATCACACAACAGGAACTGGTGATCGCCGCCAGGATCCTCACTTATGGGAATGCCGCCAGTCCGGCGCTTACCGCACAGATCAGGGAAGAAATTGAAACCCTGTGGAATGAACCCGGTACCTGGATTAATATCCATGACTACTATCTGCAGGTGGTATTCCGGATAAGTGCGGAATACAGGCCGGATCTGACGGATATTGATATCTATCAGAATCTTGATCCCCACAATAATTACTTCCGGATCGAAGAGTTTGCCCATGGCAATATTTCTTTTGTGGATGGCATTGGATGCAATAGTGGTTATTTCAAACTGGAGAATTTATATGCCGGTTCCACTACTGCCGCCCATGAATTTGGCCATACGCTCGGACTTACTCATCCGGAAATAGTGGATATCCGGGGAAAAGGCATTCCGGGAATCATGTATCCCCGCGGCACGTTGGTTGATCCGCAATATCAGTATGAATCCGATAAACCGGCAGGAACAAAAGGAGGAACACTCTATCCTATTCACCGGCGGGTAAGTGATGAGGATATCCAGCTCCTGAAATTACATAAGAAAGATTTTGCCCATGGACGGGCGATTATTGGTGACTTTACGAATATCTGGCACCCGAATCATGCAGAGATAGATACCCTTGATTACCTGTATTGAGCTTCTTTGGCCAGCGCTTCCCTGATTCCCGGGTAGCGGAAGGTAAACCCGGCCTGCTGAATTTTTGAGCTGCTGACAGTGGCACTCTTCAGTACTTCAATACTCATCTCCCCCATCATTATTTTTAAAACAAGTGCAGGAACAGGTATAGGAAGATAAAACCCCTTTCGGGATTTAGCCAAGGTCAAAATCAGTTCTTTATTACTCACAGGTGTAGGTGCAGTGGCATTATAAACTCCCTCCGCTTTCACATTGGTAAGGGCAAAAACAAACATATTGACCAGGTCGTCTATATGGATCCAGCTGACCATTTGTTTCCCATTTCCTAATACCGTCGCTACACCAAACCGGAGTGGTTTTATAAATTCTCTCAGGGCGCCTCCTTCCAAGCTCAGGACAATACCAATTCTTAACTTAACGAGGCGGACAGGCGTCTCCGTTATAGGTTGAAGGCTTTCTTCCCAATGGAAGCAGGTGTCGCCGAGGAATGCGGTATCCGGGGGGGCTTCTTCTGTAAATGGATGAGGGTTGGGAATTTCAGGATCGGCCCCATACCATCCAATAGCTGATGCACTGATCACCGCTCTTATTTTATGAGGAACTGTGGCTAGTTTTTTCACCAGCAATTCTCCGGATTTGACACGGCTATCCCGGATTTCTTTTTTCCGTGCCGCCGTCCACCGCTGATCCGCTACTCCTGCACCTGCCAGGTGAATAATATAATCCGCTTCCTGCAAACTGGCTTCATCCATGGTGCCGGCATCGGGGTTCCAAACAGCATAACGCATACCATTGGTTGCCGGCCTTGGCTTACGGGACATTACAATACAGTAATACCCCATATTTGTCAATTGCCGGGTAAGGGCCTGACCGACCAATCCTGTACCTCCTGTAACCAATATAGTTGCCATGTTGTCTGAAAATAGTGATTTTATAACATACCGGTCAACATATTGTTGCACAGGATACCCGGGAAACTTTTATATTGAGCCCTGAAATCAACACGTATGAGTATAGTTCTGTCGATTGACAATATTGCCAAGTCCTATGGATTGGTAAAAGCCCTCAAAGGGGTCAGCTTCGATGTCCCGGAAGGAAGTGTTTTCGGTATTCTCGGACCCAATGGTAGTGGCAAAACCACACTGCTGGGAATTGTCATGGATGTATTAAGGTCCAATTCGGGGGATTTCCGCTGGTTTGGCCAACCCGGTTCTCCATTGCAACGCCGTAAAATCGGCTCGTTGCTGGAGACACCCAATTTTTACACCTATCTCTCCGCTGTTGACAACCTGAAAATCACCCAGGCAATCAGTGGCCGGGGTAGTGAAGCTGAAATTAATGAAGTACTTAAAAAAGTGAACCTGTTTGAAAGAAGGAGGTATAAATTCAGTTCATATAGCCTGGGTATGAAACAACGCCTGGCCATTGCCGCTTCCTTACTTGGAGACCCTAAAGTACTGGTACTGGATGAACCCACCAATGGACTGGATCCGGTGGGTATTGCAGAAATCCGGGAACTGATTCTCGAACTACGTGACAAAGGACATACTATTATCATGGCCAGTCACCTGCTGGACGAAGTGGAAAAGGTCTGCAGTCATGTAGCAATACTTAAAATGGGTTCATTAATCACCACCGGGCCTGTGGAAGAAGTATTGATGGATGAAGATATTGTGGAAATGAGCGCGGCTGATTTACCGGCATTGGCGGCTGCGCTGAACAGCTGGGGGCACTCAGTTACCGCTGATGAAAAGACGAATACGGTACAGGTAATCCTGCCAAAAGGAACGGCCAGTCTGGAAACATTCAACCGGCAATGTTTTGAAAAAGGAGTGGTATTAAATCACCTACTGCTGAAGAAAAAAAGACTGGAAGCCCGCTTCTTTGAATTAACCAATAACTAATCTGAATACAACTGATATGACGAAGCTGATTAAAACCGAATGGCTTAAAATAAAGGGATATAATTCTTTCTGGTGGATCATGGGACTGACCGCGCTCTCTTATCCTGGAATTAATTATATGTTTTACTTTGTTTACAAAGATATCACAGACCAGAAAAATGCGTCCGGCCAGATTTTCAAAATGGCGCTTGGAAATCCATTTGCCTTTCCAGAAGCCTGGCATTCGGTAGCGTATTTCTCTTCTTTCTTTGTATTTATACCGGCTGTGGTGGTGATCATGTTTATCAGTAATGAATACACCTTCCGCACTCATCGTCAGAATATTATTGACGGATGGAGTCGCAGACAGTTTATTACAAGTAAACTGATTGATGTACTGATTATTACCCTTTTGATTACAGTACTATATGTGGCAGCAAGCCTGGTTAGCGGATTTGTCACAATGAAAGACGGAGATGGAAATAAATGGGGGCAGGCCTGGTATACGGGTGTTTTTGCCTTGCAGACCTTTGCTCAACTTTCCATCGCCTTCCTGATTGGTTTCCTGGTCAGGAAAGCCTTTATAGCCCTGGGAATTTTCATTTTTTATTTCCTGATTCTGGAAAACATACTGGTTGGCTTCTTTTATGTGAAGGTGAATGATATCGGCCGTTTTTTGCCAATAGAAATCTCTGACCGTATGATTCCCGCTCCTGCTTTCCTGGGCAAAATCAAATCACCCGAGGTTTACCAGGAGTCATTGGACCGCATACCGATGCATGTGGGCATGACGATTGTGTTAACGATCTTCATATGGATGATCTGCTATCGAATCAACAGTAAACGCGACCTTAAATAATTACCAGCGTTCCGCTTCTTCCCACTGCTCAAGCGTTTGACGATTGGGCTTTTGTGGTTGAGCTGCCTGGTGTTGAGGCGTTTGTTGGTGAGCTGTTTGAGGTTTAGCGGATCCCTGTCTTGAATGTGAATGGGCATTCGAACTTCTTGCGGGTTGCTGTCGTTGCGCAGGCCGGCTGTTATTACCACTGTTCCCTCTATTGTTTCCCTGGCGTTTGTCTCCTTGTTGTCCCCTGAAATTAGGCCTTGCGGGTCTTTCTTCAGGCGCAGGAGCAGTCATATGGGCATTGGCGGTGAACGGATGTTCAGCCACTACGGGAATTTGTTTACCAATCAGTTTCTGAATATCGCGCAGTTCCTCTTTCTCATCTGCACTGCAAAAAGAAATGGCAATGCCTTCATTGCCGGCTCTGCCGGTACGACCGATCCGGTGTACATAGGTTTCGGGCACATCCGGCAGGTCGAAATTGATCACATGGGATAATTCGTCGATATCAATACCACGGGCAGCAATATCCGTAGCCACCAGTACACGGATTGTCCCATTTTTAAAATCAGCCAATGCATTCTGGCGCGCATTCTGTGATTTGTTCCCATGAATGGCTGCCGCACGGATCTGAAACTTCTGCAGGATCTTCACCACTTTGTCGGCGCCATGTTTGGTGCGGGTGAATACCAGTGTAGTTTTAATTTCCGGATCCGACAATAAATGAATCAGTAATTCCGGTTTCTCTTTCTTAGCGACAAAATATAACTGCTGTGCAATCTTATCTACCGTTGAGGAAGGAGGTGTTACTTCTACTTTTGCCGGATGCTTCAATAACACATCTGCCAGTTTCTGGATTTCAGGCGGCATGGTAGCGGAGAAGAACAGGGTTTGCCTTTTCGCGGGCAATTTGGCGATTACTTTTTTCACGTCATGAATAAAGCCCATATCCAACATACGGTCGGCTTCATCCAGTACAAAAATCTGGAGCTTATCGAGATGGATAAAGCCCTGTTGCATCAGGTCGAGTAAACGACCGGGTGTGGCAACAAGAATATCAACACCACGGCGAAGTTCATTCACCTGGCTGTGTTGTGATACTCCGCCAAAAATAACAGTGTGACGGATACCTGCATATCGTCCGTAAGCGGCGAAGCTTTCATCGATCTGGATCGCCAGTTCACGGGTAGGTGTCAATACCAGTACTTTAATGCCGGTGCCCAACGGTTTCTGTGCCTGCATTAATTCAATAATAGGAATAGCGTAAGCGGGGGTTTTGCCGGTTCCGGTTTGGGCGCAGCCAAGCAGGTCTTTCCCTTGTAAAATGAACGGAATTGCTTGTTGCTGGATGGGGGTAGGTGTAGTATACCCTTCGTGAGCCAATGCCTTAAGGACTGGTTCAGTCAATGCTAATTTTCTAAAAGCCATGATGGTTTTTAACTATTTTTTTATGGGGCTGGAAAAGACGTTGTAGTTTCTGAAACAGCGAGAATATATAATAAATCTCCTGTCTTATTACGAGGAGAGTTGTCCACCGGCTTACAACCTGCCGGTACCTGTGTGAAGTACATTGTGGAGCAGGATGTAAAGATAAGCATAAAAAACGGGATAGCGGGAAATGATTCATAAAGCATCGTTAAACCACTCTTACTCAGTGTACTTAACTATTGCAATATTTAGGACCCGTTAAATCATCCTGTTCTTTACCGCATACTGAATGATCCAGGGCTTTAGTAATTGCTCCAGGTCCTCCCTTGGCATAGGTGGCAGTCGTTGCAGTTCTTTATAGTGCGGCCAGCCAGTATCTTCCACCCAGAACAGCTGATAATAACGGGCGGGCACGAGTACGGTACAGGTGGCCATTTGTATAAGATCAGTTTTCTCTCTTTCGCATAATACCTTGGGAGGCATTCCGGATTCACGGATACCTATATATAATAAGACCTCGTCAAAACCAGGATTTGTTCCTGTCCCGGATGTGATAAGGTTGGTAAGCGCTTGCCAGTGCTGCTGTAATTCTTCTTCGGTCATCTGAAGCGAAGGTAGAATGTCAGGGTTTCGGTCCCTATGATTTTGGTTGGGAGGAGGGGAAAGAGAAATCAGTTAAACGCCGGCTAATTACACCTGCGTCCTTTTGCTTCGCAAAAGAGACATTTTACCCCTACGTCCTTTTGCTTCGCAAAAGAGACATAGGGGTAAAATAAAACCCTCCGGTAGAAACCGGAGGGAACAACTAAAAAACACTAGCTAAATGCTCGTGCCGCCCGGTGGACCCGGGGCGGACGGGGCTTCATTGGAACGAACAAACGGGTGCCGGATGGGTACGGCAATTGGATTTAGTCGGGCTTCTTCCCGTCTAAGAAAGTATTAATCGTACTGATATGTCCTTGATTTTTTTCGTCAGACTTGACTTCGTAGCTGCTGTAGAAACTCTCAATATGGTTATTGCTGTTATACAATTCCATATTGCGGCGGATATAGGCCGGCACAGTTTCAAACTCATTATTGGGGTCAGCAGCGTTAACATTGAATGACAAGTTTCTCAACTTGTGCAGACGCTCCGCTGCCCTACGTTTTTGCTCCTCTGCTTCGTCCTGCATCGCAGGATCCTCAGCCTTGGTGGACAAAGGTGGTTGAGCCTGATGGGCCATCGGCATATCCGCCGCTGGAATGTCATCCCGCTCTACGAGCTGCATTTGCAAGTCCAGGAGCTCGTCCTGTTCTATACTGGCAGGCTTTTTTGTAGCCGGGACCGGTTCTTCGGCAGAAAGTTTTGAGGTGATCGCCTCTGCTTTTGTTTCCGCGTAGATATTGGACGGTCTGGCCAGATATCCTCCCGATGCTGCAGACACCGGGGATGTACTACTAGTACTATCTTTAATACTGAGAATCATCTCAGCATCTGTTTCTTTGATAATAGTTGGGGGAACGGATTGATGCAGTGGAGTCGAAATTATCTCATCCCTTTGTCCCGCAGTTGACATTTTGCCAACAGTAGAATTACCTGCCTGCTCCTGCGTAGTATTACCAAGTACATTTACCCGGATATCACTTACAGTCACAGGAGTCTCCGGTTCCAGTTCCCAATGAACAATCAGGGGTTCTTCTGCTTCTTTGATATCCGTGAGGTCCAGTACAGGGGCTGCCACCGGAAACTCTTCTACCAGTTTCGGCATCAGGTAATCATCTTCCTTTGCCGCTACCTGCAAGGGATTCGGTTTTACTTCAGGCACCTGTTCTTTGATTACTTCCGTTGCTGGTACCTCCAGCTTCTGGTTGATAGAAATAACCGGTGTTTCGTCCTGCTGACCGAGTACCATGACAATTTTCTCTTCCGGCTTTGGCTCTTCTTTTTTGGGAACCGGTTTGGCAAACGGATCCTTGTGTTCAAACCCGGTTGCAATCAGGGTGATACCGATCCTGTCATCCAGGGTATCATCATAACCCATACCCAGAATCACATCCGTATTCTCACCGGCCTGTGTGAGGAGATAGTTCTGGATCACTTCCACTTCATCCATGGTAAACTCATGTTCACCCTGTGCAGAATTGATATTGATAAGGATCCATTTGGCTCCATGAATCTCACTGTCATTCAGCAGCGGGGAGTTCAGCGCTTCTTCAATGGCTTTCTGTGCCCTGTTTTCTCCGGATGCTTCTGCATTTCCGAGAATGGCCACACCACCATTTTTCATCACCGTGCATACGTCAGCAAAGTCCACATTGATCTGACCGGTACTGTTGATCACATCGGTGATACATTTAGAGGCTGTCGCCAGCACATTATCCGCTTTTGAAAAGGCTTCCCGCATTTTCAGGTTTCCGTACTGATGACGGAGTTTATCATTACTGATCACAAGCAGGGTATCCACATATCCCTTCAGTGACTTGATGCCTTCTTCAGCCTGTAACTGACGCTTCTTGCCTTCATATGCAAAAGGGGTGGTAACAATGCCCACGGTGAGAATACCAAGATCCTTACAGATTTTTGCAATGATGGGTGCACCACCGGTGCCTGTACCACCGCCCATACCGGCTGTGATAAAGGCCATCTTTGTGTTCACTTCCAGGATGCGCTTGATCTCTTCGAGTGATTCTTCCGTAGCTTGTCTTCCGATATCGGGATTCGCCCCGGCACCGAGTCCCTGTGTCAGGTGCGGGCCCAGTTGAATCCGGTTGGGTATAGGACTGCAGGCCAGCGCCTGTGCATCAGTATTGCAGATTACAAAATTCACCCCGTCTATCTGCTGGTTGAACATGAAGTTCACCGCATTGCCTCCGCCACCACCTACACCAATCACTTTCAGGATGGAGGATTTTTCTTTCGGCAGGTCAAAATGTATCATAGTTAGAATTTAATAGTTGGATATTTGGTTTATGCAAAGTAAAAATTCAAAAGTAAAAATTAAAAAATCCGCTGTCCGGAAAGCCATTTCAATGTTCATACTGTTCCCCATTTTGACTTTTGACTTTTTAATTTTGAATTTATAAATGTTTGTCTTCTTCTTCTTTAAACAGATCAATAATACCGTCTTTGAACTTACCCCAGAAATTGCTGAGTCCTTTGCGGTTTCTCACTTTCTCTAACGTAATCACATCGTCAGCCGGCACAGGTATTTCTTCTTCGGCCGCTTGCTTCAACCCTTCCGGAACATCCACTTTGCGGAAGTCTTTATCAAACTCCTTACGGTTGTGCTCATAATCATCATACCCTTTCAGGATAAGTCCGATACAAGTGGAATAAGTCGGCTTGGAGAGCTCTTCTATATGTCCACCGGCCAGGTGTTCATTCGGATAACCGATCCTGGCATTGAGACCGGTTACGTACTCAGTCAGCTGAATGAGGTGCTTCAATTGTGAACCACCACCGGTGAGGATGATACCGCCGTTCAATGCTTTATTATCAAGACCAACCTGTTTCAGGTGATAGGTCACAAAATCCATGATCTCACTCATACGTGCCTGGATGATATTGGCCAGGTTCTTTACGCTGATCTCCTTGGCAGGCATTCCCCTTAACCCGGGAATAGTGATATAAGCATT